>JANQEY010000118.1 GCA_028278125.1 bacterium
GGTATTACAACATCTTCATCTTCCTGTAATGTATAACTTTTATTAATATGAATTTCCTGACCTTCTGAAACATAATTTGCCGCCGCCTCAAGAGAATGAAATAAACCTTTTATATGTTGTGTACTCTGATCTACAACACGGATATCAGGATTAAGCGGTATAGTACTTAAATGAGTCCCAAGAACTATAATACTGGTATCCTGATGGCAGGTAATATCATAGTCAACTAAATTAAGCTTATTATGAAAATTACTTTTAATATGACCATCGATAAATAGTGTTTCCCCTTCCGGAACATATATATGATCTGTCAAGGATTCGTTTCCTACAACAGACATCCCCAACGTAAAAGGTATCGTACCTTCTGGTATTTTGTTTGATAAAAAATATGTACCAGCTCTTTCGCCCTCATGTAATATAGTATGTGTATCTATTCCGATTTCGGTACCTGCACTCGACGCCATTAAATAGTCTACATAACATGCAGCGGCATGATTACTATCAAATCCAATAATATGACCGATTTCATGGGCTGCTAATGTCACTAAATCCCATTCTGATTCTTTATCCTCATCCTCGGGAGGAGGATAGGGTATAATTGAACGTCCAAATTTATCGTCGATATACCATTTGTAATTTGCATTCATAATAAAATCTGCCGCTATTATTTTATTATTAACTGATTCAGTATTTTCAACTCTTCCTCCATTTTCCCGTGGCAGCGTATCACAAAAACTTATATGACTGATTCCATCCCAATCCTGTCGTTCTATATTAGAAGTAGTGCCTTTTATTGAAAGTCTTCTTCCGATTCCAATTTCCGCAAAAAAATCATTCCAGACATCACATGCTTCTTGAAATCCATACTCTAAATGATCTTTATCAATTATTGTCCCGTCACCATTATAAACATCATCATTATAAATAATAGTAAACGCAAGGCTATCAGGAAGATAAACGCCTGATGGGCTGAACATGCCATGCAAATGGTCCTCTGCTGGAATATATGGCATATATAAATGTACTTGTTCTGAAACGAACTCATTGATAGTAGCTGTCTCCCATTCGGGATTTGGCCTGTCATAGGGTACCGGACCTCGTGCTGAAAATTTCCAATCGCCTACTGTTAACGATGTGTCTATAGATCCTGCCGTACTAGTTAAATTACTATAGTATCGACTACCTTGTTTAATTCTTACTGTTACACCTTCACCAACCGGTGTATTAACACCATCTTTACTTGTAAATACATATACACTCACATCACCCGTTGCTTCTTCAGCCTCAACATCCTGTATAGCTGTCACTCCTGATATTTTTTCGAAAGTAACAGTTGTATCCTTTATTGATGGTGATGCAACAGTTAGTGTATGCCATCCAGTCGATACCGGAACTTCCCAGTTGCCGTTGACATCTGTAGTATCCTTTTTTGTCGGTTCACTGTCGATAGTTACTTCTGCTCCAGAAAACGAATCATTATTAAGAGTAACAGTACCTGCAGCCGAATCCGTTGACGGCTCCGGTGTAAGCATAACATCCAATTCAGTCGTGTGGCCCTGAAGGACTTCGATATTTTCTTTAACAGTGGCCAGGTAATTTGTAGCCGTAACGGTAACCGTATAATCGAAACCGATGGGAATATCTGCTATGCTGTAGTCGCCGTTGCTGTCCGTCGTATCGGTATAATTTCCGGGTGTTACTGTCACTAACGCGGGAAAGACAGCGACACTGTCAGGATCGGTGACTGTTCCGGCAATGGTGTTGGGCGGAATCGGCGTCAAATCCGCATCGATTATTGTGGCCTGGCTCACCGTGACCGTAACATTGCCCTGTGAATCCTGATTATAACCTTGTTTCGTTACTGTCACC
>JANQEY010000128.1 GCA_028278125.1 bacterium
TATTCTTATTATTGATTTAAGGAAAAGATAAGAAGAAATGGAGATTATTGATCAATGTTTAGGAGTCAATATACAATTGCTCAAAATACCAAAGTTTTACTGATAAAGTAGAAAGAAGATTATTGTTGAAAGTCGTCACGAGGATTAAGGACAAAGCGATCTCAAAAACAACGGTAAGCCATATAACCAATAAAGATTGCTTTGTTCACGGCTGTGCTTCGCACACCGCAAGCTTCGCTTCGCTACGGTTCGCTACGCTACTCTTCGCTCGCAACGACACGAATAGTAAACCCGGTCATCAAAGCTGACAGGGTCACCCACTACTTCAACTATTTGATTAACAAACTATTCCTTTTCCAGCGCCTTCACCAGGATCGAAGAGTATCCCGGATTGCGCGTGTTCGCGAATCCGGGAGAAAAAAATATTAGTAATTTGAATCAAGCTGCCTAAATATTCGCCTTAAAGCGATAAGAAACCCGACTTGCAAGTCAAGTCGGGCCACCCAATACTTCAATTATATTATTATCAACTATTCTTTTTCCAGCGCCTTCTCCAGGATCGAAGTAGTCCGTTTTACCAGCACTTTCGGATCAACCATCAGACCAGCTGAGATCATGGCGTTTTCATGGAGAAGGTTAACCGCTTCACCGGCAAATTCCTTTTTGGAATCATCGGCACGCATTTCGTTCAGTTTTTTCAGGATATCATGAGCAGGATTAATCTCCAGGATCATTTTTCCCATGTTAAACTCTGATTGGGTTGCAGCCTGCATCACACGCTGCATTCCCGTTGTCATCATCTGGTCAGGATTAACCAGCGCTACAGGGCTTTCTATCAGGCGGTTTGACACTTTAACTTCATCAACCTTTTCGCCAAGAATATCTTTTATCCACCTCGCCAGGTCACCGGCATCCTTTTCAGGGAGTGCGTCCTTCGTTTCCATTTTCTGTTTGATGTCATCTGGCAACTCCAGGTCAGCCTGGTCAGCGGACAGCAGCTTTTTACCATCATACTCACGGACGGCAGACATCACCAGGTCGTCTATACCTTCGTAAAGGTATAATACTTCCAATCCGCTGGCACGGAAGGTTTCTATATATGGCCCGGCTTCAATGGTCTCACGGTTAATTCCGCTGATATAGTAGATAACCTTCTGGTCATCCTTAGCACGGGTGATGTATTCATCGAGTGAAGTAAACTTACCTTCCTCGGTTAATGAAGATTCAAATCGCAACAGTTTTGCCAGGTCGTTCCGGTTCTCGAAATCCGAATAGACACCTTCTTTAATGAACATTCCGAATTTTTTAAAGAACTCAGCATATTTTTCGCCGTCAAAATTCGCCTCTTCATCAAACATCTTGATCAACCGCCTGGTAACCACTCTTTTAAGCTTGGCAATCAGTGCGCTGTCCTGCATTGTCTCGCGGGAGATGTTGAGCGGTAGATCCTCGGAATCGACAACACCCTTGATAAAACGGAAGTATTCCGGTAACAGCTCCTCCATCCGCTGCTGGATGAGGACTTTTTTGCAATAAAGAGATATGTTTGCTTCAGTTTTTCCCAGGCCGAATGCTTCCATATTTTCGCCGGGGACAAACAACAGGGCTTTGATTGCCAGGGGTGCATCAGCTGTGAAGTGTAACCTGAATGACGGTTCATCCATTCCCGGTGAGATAAACTTGTAAAAACCGTTGTAATCATCTTCAGTAATATCACTCTTGGATTTTGTCCAGATAGCCTGGACAGTATTCACCTGCTCACCGTTCAGCTTGATGGGAAAATCGACAAAGTTGGAATAACGCTGGACAAGTTCCTTGATCCTGTCGTTTTTGGCAAACGTTTCATTTTCATCAGTAAGTTCGACAGTAATCGAGGTACCCCGTTTTAATCCGGTTTCATGCTTGACGTTATAACTGCCAGAACCCGTTGACGACCAAACAACACCTTCTTCATCTTTTTTATAAGAACGGGTTTTAACAGTAACCTTGTTTGCCACCATAAACGCGGAATAGAATCCGACCCCAAACTGACCGATCAGGGTACTGTCAACCTGGTTCCCTTCAGCAATCCGTTTCAGGAATTCCCTGGAATCAGAGTGCGCGATTGTCCCGAGGTTTGTGCTTGCCTCGTCAAATGTCATCCCGATCCCGGTGTCGGTTATGGTGAACGTTTTTGCCTTTTCATCGGTATCGATTGTTATCTCGAGGGGTGAATCCTTATCGAAGACAGATTTTTCTACCAGGGTAACATGACGCATTTTTTCCAGCGCGTCAGACGCGTTTGAAACCAGCTCGCGCACAAATATTTCGCTGTCGGTATAAAGCGAATTGATAACGATATCCAGGAGCTGCTTTACTTCAGCCTTAAATCGTAATGTTTTTCCCTTGGATTCGGTATCTTTAGACATCTTAATTACCTCCTGTATTCTCTATTAGAAAATCTTAAATATTAAATCATGATTTCAAAAAATCTATAAAATGAGATTGCTTCGCTACGCTATGCTTCGCTCGCAACGACACAATTATTATCCACTTTGATTCTTTTGTGATATCTACTTTTCCCAGTCTCTTGGTTTGAACGAACTTTCTTCCGCAAGCTTTTCCAGCAATTCTTTTTCCTTGTCTGAAAGTTCTTCCGGAGACTGAATATTAACATGTACTATCATATCACCACGGGTGTCGTCCCATTTTTTTAATCCGAGTCCCGGGACCTTCAGTTTTTGACCGCTGCTGATACTTTGTTTGATTGCTACCCGGACATTCCCTTCAAGTGCAGGAACTTTGATCTTCCCGCCCAACATTGCTTCCCAGGGAGTAACCGGAACGTTGATATGAAGATCAAATCCTTCCGGTTTGAAATATGGATGAGGGGCAAACCTTACCTTCAGCAGTAAATCGCCAGCGGGTCCACCTTCGTATGATGCAACACCTTGTCCCGGGATGCGAATCTTCGAACCTTTTTTGATACCCTTGGGTATTTTTACGTCTATTGTCTTATTTCTCGATTTTAAATCATCGGGATACTCAATGGTTATCCTTCGCTTCTTTCCAAGTAATACTTCTTCGAGAGCCAATTCAATTTCGGTTTCAAAATCACCGGGACGGTCCGGCTGCGGTTGACGGGTACTTGCGTTTTTATGGCGACGATGTGCTCTTCCTCCACCGCTGAATCCCTCGAAACCGGTAAAATTGCCAAAACCCCCGAAAAGGATATCAAAAAAATCGCTGAAATCACCGATATCCGCCTGTTGGCCAGCTCCCTGGCCCATCCCGGAAAACATCTGCTCCCATCCGGGTGGTGGATGGAAATCCTGACCTGCCTGCCAGTTCTGTCCTAGAGTATCATACCGTTTTCTCTTTTCCGGATCCTTAAGAACTTCGTGTGCTTCCTGGATCTCTTTGAACTTGTCCTCAGCACCCACAGCCTTGTTTACATCCGGATGGTATTTTCGAACCAGTTTCCGATACTGTTTCTCGATTGCTTCCTGCGAAGCTGTACGATCAACATTCAGAATATCATAATAGTCTTTATATTTTACTGCCATAATTACCTGCAACTGCCCGTTAATATAATTCCTGTATTAATCAGCCAACCGAATATACAAAAACGAATTATAACCAATACAATTAACTTACTCAATCGCCTCTATTCGAGATATTCTCCTCCTCATTCGAGAATCTCTACTTTAGTAAACTCAGGACGGTTCCAATAAAAAACCGGGCATTCAGCCCGGAAAAAACTATCAAGTATTTCTTAGATCTATTGTTGTTCAGTATTAAATTTCAGCTCTTTTGTAAGGGTTGCAAGGTCAATTTCCGCGAGGAACTCGATTAAACCTCGCTGGTATGGAGTCCATCTTTTTGCTACGATGTCCACCATATGCTCGGGTGCATCCTCAAATCCGGGAAGGCTAACGCTGCCGGTATCAATATCATCCGTGACCTTTGCAATATCATACAGGCTGATCGTCTCAGGATCACGCGCCAGCCTTAGTCCACCATTTCTGCCTCTAACGCTGTCTACAAGCCCGGCAGAGCTGAGATTTTGAAGTACTTTGCTGAGGAATGACGCGGGCATCCCGGTTTCCTCAGCCAGTTCTCCCGCCAGACGTTTCGCTTGCGGATTTTCATAAATTTCCGCTAGTCGAATCATCGCTCTTACTGCATATCCCCAGCTCTTGGAAAACATAATCACCCCCGGTGATTTGTTATTCTACATCTTCTATTTCGATCAGCGGAATTCCGGCATCCACCTGCTGACCTTCTTCGCAGGCGAGTTTACCAACCTTTCCCTCTTTGGGAGCATGAAGCGTATGTTCCATTTTCATTGCTTCAACGATAATCACCTGTTGGCCTTCCTCAACATGGTCGCCTTCACTCACCAGTACTTTTATCACCTTACCCGGCATTGGCGCTGCAACAGAATTTTCACTGGCGCCACCTGCGCCCATTTCGTCTTGCGCACGCGCGTCTTCAAATACGTATACGTTTCCGTTGACCGCCGCCCAGATCTTACCATCATGTTCTGAGGCGACAACATGGTAGGCATCTCCATTCACCCGCCAGAGCCCTTCCCCATGTGATGTGCGTAATAATGGTCCTTCGAAGGATTCCCCATCTATTATTGCTGTTAAAATCTGATCTCTGATCTCTGCTTTGATGGTCCGAACATCCGAACCGGTTTTTAACTCACGTGATTTCACAGTACTTCTCCAATCCTCCAGGCACCCAGGCTTTCCCAGGGAGTAGGTTGTTTAATTTGTCCATTCCCCCCGGAACTTACAATTTGTTTTTCAGGTAGAGCCGCGGCAACCCCAAGAGCGATTTTCTGCTCTTTTTCGTCGATACCATCCCAATCGCTGAAATGAAGTTCGATAAAGTCTGTTCTTGTTTCACCCTTAATAAAAGGTTCAGAATCGAGCACATCACGCAGGAACGGCGCTGTAGTCGGAACACCAAGGGCAACCGTATGCTTCAGGGCGTTGATCAAACGTTTCCTTGAAGATTCACGGTCTGGTCCCCAGGCAATAATCTTTGACATGATGGGATCATATTCCATTGGCACCGGAACACCTTCAACTACACCACTCTCAACCCGTACGCCGGGTCCACGTGGCTCTTTCAGATATAGCAACTGTCCTGCAGCGGGCAGAAATCCTG
Organism: bacterium; assembly: GCA_028278125.1. Next base: position 5,161 of record JANQEY010000128.1, read on the forward strand.
ATGCCGGATCCTCGGCGTATATTCTCGCTTCTATAGCATGACCTCTCTGCACAAGGTCTTCCTGTTTCCAACTCAGTTTTTCACCTGAAGCTACTCGGAACTGTTCTGCTACCAGGTCAACTCCAACTACTTCCTCAGTTACCGGGTGTTCAACCTGGATACGTGTATTTACTTCGAGGAAATAGAATTTTCCATGTTTATCAAGCAGGAATTCTACTGTTCCGGCATTGACATAATTAGCGGCTTTTGCCGTCGCTACAGCCGCATCACCCATCTCTTTCCTCAGCTCCGGACTGACTGCAACTGACGGGGTTTCTTCAACAACCTTCTGATGCCGTCTCTGAATCGAACATTCCCGCTCAAAGACATGTATTGTGTTTCCGTGTGAATCGGCAAAGATCTGGAATTCGATATGTCGCGGTTCTTCAATCCATTTTTCCAGGAACACCCGTGAGTCGCCAAAAGCGCTCTTTGCCTCGCGCATGGCTCCCTCAACGGCGTCAGCCACCTGGGAAACATCATTGACAATCCTCATGCCTTTCCCGCCACCACCGGCAGCCGCCTTGATCAGGAGCGGAAATCCGATCCGTTCAGCTTCTTTTTCGAAGGTCTTAATATCGGCTTTGTCAGAAGAATACCCGGGGGTTACCGGTACACCGGCTTTTTCCATGGCAATCCTGCTGCGGACTTTATCGCCCAGCAGGTCAATCGCCTCAGGTGGTGGACCTACCCAGGTTAATCCAGCATCAATCACTGCCCTTGCAAATGCGGCACGTTCGGCAAGGAAACCATAACCGGGATGAACCGCTTCGCACCCGGTATTTACCGCGGCGTCAATTATCTTATCGATCGCAAGGTAACTTTCCCCCGGTGGGGGAGGACCCAGCAGGACTGCTTCATCGGCAAGACGAACATGCAGCGCGCTGGCATCAGCTTCACTGTAGACCGAAACCGGGCTGATACCAAGAGAACGGCAGGCACGAATTATTCGAACTGCTATTTCACCACGATTTGCAACCAGAACTTTTTGGAACATGTCGGTTCCCGTTAATTTTTGTTATGCACATCTATAATAAATGATGAAGAAAACCATTATAGCAAATAGTACCTCTTTAGACTATCAGGTAAATTGCACGACCATCAGGTAGAGAGCAAACACAACCATCATCAAGCCTTCACCTGCAATAAATCCACTCGCGAGTGAAGCACCATATTTTTCTACCTTTACCGGTTGTTTCTTGGTATATATATATGTCAGGAAAGCACCCAACCACATTGAGATCGAATAGACTGCCGGTACCATAAATGCGATTCCGAAAGCTACCGGACTAGGCAGCCATTTATTCACTTTCGGCCAGGCTTTTCCGGCCAGTGGTAGAATAATACCGATTGCTGCACCCACCAGGGCACCCCACATCGCACCGGGAGGAAGCGCATCCAGTCCAACAGCCAGCACTTCAGCCATTTTGTACCAGGCAAACACCGCAGGCCCGGGGAATTCATCGCCGGGAATTTCGTAAACTGTAAACAGGATCTTAAAAGTAGCTGCAGCGGCAAATACACCGACGATTACACCAATCAACTGGGTAATAACCTGTCTTCGAATCGAAACCTTGAGCATGTACCCGGCTTTCAGGTCATGCATCAGGTCACCCGCCTGTGACGCTCCTGCACTGGTGATTGCAGCCGCCATCAGGTTAATCTGCATCTTTCCGGGAGCGATTGCGCCATATACAACCTGGGTGATCTTTCCCATCGCACCGACAGGATTAATATCTGTTTCACCTGTCGCCCGTACGGCAATTGCGGCAATGAAGAATGATAATATTACCGCCAGGATCCCTTCCCAGACTGGAATCTGGAAATATATTTTCGCGAGTGTTGCCGTCAAAATTGTAGCTGCCGTCATACCTATCAACCAATATTTCATGGGATATGGATCGGGAGCATCTTCCTCTTCCTCTTCGCTAACTGATGTATCACCTGCGGGTGTCGTTTTACTCACAGCTCGTTTCAGGGATGAGAAGGTGTTAACAACCGAACGCCATTGCATTCCCAGGCTGACAAAACTGGCGGTGATCATCAATGAGACACCGGTCCAGAGCACCCAGTTAAATCCAGCACGATAGGGACTTGTTGTATCCGGTGGACGGTCAATTATTGGAACCGGAATTGCTCCCATTTCAGGAGTCATGCCCGCTTTCAGCAGCAGCTCGTTGGGGGCACCGTAATGGCGAAGAACGTCAATCGTTGTAATATTATCCCTGTGGCTGGCAACAACTCCCGCCCTGCGTAACGATTCGTCCATTTCCCTGTTTAAAGCTGACTCAGCGGATTTTAATCCCCGTCCCTGGTTTTCATTTGCATGCTGGACATTAGCAATTGCACTCTCAACGGCGGCAATATCCGGCTTTACTTCGACGGTTCCATTATTCAATAAAATCGGTGTTATTACTCCCCAGGCGACAAGGGCGCCGACTAATAAACTCCATCCTACCTTTGGTCCAATAAGGACACCGGCACCAAGCATCATCGGGGAAAGATTAACTCCCAGCTGAAGAGAATGAACAGCTATACCCAGGATTGCAATATTAAATAAACCTATATCGTTAAATGATAAATTTTCAAATGGTGCTAATCCCATTGGTTCAATCAGGAAGAGAAGTTTAAAAACACCCGCAAACACGGCAGCAAATACTAAAACTTTTGTCTTCTTAAGGGCTTCGACACCGGAAGCATACATTGCCTTGATTGTTTCTCCGGCAGCTGTCCCCGTCGGATATTTAAGTTTATCAACAACGACCATCTGTTTTCTTAAGGGAACGGCAAAATGGACACCGAGGAAGGCGATCGAGATTGCCCAGATGGTAAGTGAGAGAAAACTGAGAGGTTCTTGTCCATTTGCGGCTCGAATCATTTCGAGCGCGGGAATCGCGGCAACAAATCCTCCCGCTGACGCCATTGTACCGGCAGATGAACCGGCTGTCGCTGAAATGAGATTTTCTCGTGATGAATAAGGATTACTTTTACTTGCAAGTGCACGCCAGATAGCGAAACTGATAACCGCCGCGGTGATTGATGCACCAAATGTCCAGCCGATCTTTAAACCGATAGTTACATTTGAAGCACCGATCAAACATCCTACAAACAGTCCTGAAATTACAGCCCGGAAAGTGAGCTCAGAGGTTGATTTCATCGCTTCTCCGTAATCAAATGAAAATCTAAGATAATTATTTAAGGAAATTTCTCAAAATGGATTGGAGCGGATTAAATTCTTGAGACTTCTCAGGATATTATCAAAATCCAGGTAAAAAAAATCCCGGCATAATCCGGGTAATAATTAATTCGTTTTCAATGGAATTATTTGTCGGAATCCAGCCAGCCAAATTTTCCATCACCCTTTTCATCTTTATCAATTCCATGCATTTTCAGCGAACGATAAAGATTCCCGAGTGCGACTATATCATCTTCAAGTTTTACCAGTGATGTTGTTGGGTCGTTTAGCGAATCCCTTCGATTCATGACATTGGCAACCGGTTCACGTGATCCGGTAAGCCAGTGATAATAACTTAATGGCCGCAGCTTAGCCTTTTTGATAATTACTTTCCTGTCAACTTTGCCACCCGCCTCATCACGGTATTCCATCTGGACATTGCTGAAGAGGAGATCGGAGATCAGGTACAGACCTTCTACCCTTATATAGACCAGGTTTTGATTTGTTTTTTCAATTGGCAGCGCTTCTCGCAGTTCCCTGAGAAAATCCTCGGCACTGTTCTTTCCATTAACAAAATCATCAAAACGCTTGTATAATTCTTCCTTCTTATCATTACTCAGGAAGTGGAAATCTTGATCGGGCATTCCATCCTCTTGCCATTAAATACATTTAACAAAGAATATATTCCTTTAAATCTCATTAGCACAATGGAAATTTAAGATTTTTTATTAAAGAACACTCCAGGTAAAAAGGAATATTTCATTAGAATTCAAGCATCATCCCGTTTTTCAGCACAAAATCCAGCTTTTTTACAGCTGATGGCGGATCAGTATCATAGCCCAGGTTCGCTGAAACCATAAACTTCAGAGATCTGCTCAACTGAAATGAGAATAATCCATCTCCAATAATTTTAATATCTTCAAATCTCTCTATACATGGCTGAACATATGTAACAAAACCTGCTGAGATTCTTTCATCAATCCTGAGATTAAATACAATATATGAGCTCAACCTGTTATCATATCGAGATTTTACAAGACCGGGATTATCTATATCATATTTTTCCATCTCATACATGTAAGAAATTCCAAGCGCAGTATTCATAGCGTTATTATTATAGGATTTCATTAATCGAAGACCAGAACCAAGCAATCTTCGGTCGGATAAAAGACGAAATTCATCAAATTCACCTTGAGTAAAAACTTCCCACGCTACATTGTTATTAATCAAATAATTATATCTCAGATGCCCCATGGCCCTGTTCAGATAATTCTCGTCTTCCCTGGTTCCATATTCAGATTTTCCGACTAGGAAAAGAATGTGGTTCTTTAATCGATAACCAATTGTACCGGATGCTGATAAATCCACAACTTCGGTATTGCCTGTTCTTAACGCCAAACCGGCGTCGAGGACACTCGATAATCCGGGTTTTTCCCCTTTCCAGCGAATTTGTTCAATATTTACCTGGGAGTATGCCGATGAAGAAAAGAAAATACAAATAATGATACATAAAACATATTGTTTATTAGTAATCAGCAACTTACGTTCCTGTTAATAGCATTAATTCTGGATTGGTTTGCACTGTACCATGAAATAACTGTGGATTACACCAGGTTCAAAATCAGGCAAACATGGCCTCACCATTTACCCCGGCAAGGGTGTAGAAAGCGTGTTCAAGATCCTCTTTGCCGGTTGTATCAAGTATTTGTTCCAGGGTACCAACAGCTCGCAGGGTTCCATTATGCAAAACCCCGATACGATCACATAATGTTTCTGCTTCTCGCAAGTAGTGAGTCGAGAACAGAACTGTTTTATCATCAGTGCTGCATGAACGGATAAAGTCAAGAATACTCCTGGCGCTGATTGGATCAAGGCCGGAAGTAGGTTCATCAAATATCATTAATTTCGGTTCGTGTACAATTGCCCTGGCGATACTGACTCTTTGACGTTGGCCGGTGGAAAGTTTGGCGATTTTAGTGTGGATGAATTCTCCCATGTTCAGCATTTCCGTCAGCTCATCAACTCTCTTTTTAGCTTCGGAATTTTTCATCCCGTATAAACCGCCGTAATACTCGATTATTTCATTCGCGCGAAGCCTGGCGTAGAGATTAGTATCACCCGACAAAAATCCGATATTACTTCGCACTTTGTCCGGATTCTCGAGTACATCAAATCCGGAAACCCTGGCCGTACCTGAGGTTGGTTTAAAAACTGTCGCAAGCATTCGCAGGGTAGTAGTTTTACCGGCACCATTTGTACCGAGGAGCCCGTAAATTTCACCCTCTTTCACTTCCAGGTTGAGATTATCAACAGCCTTGATTTTACCTCTTTTGCGGTCTTCAAATATTTTAGATAAACCAGAAGTACTAATCATGCTAGTATCCCTGAAAATTAGAATCCCTGTACTTCGCTGGAATGCCAGTTTGGATTATAAACTTCGCCATCTTTATTCGAATGCACCATTATATAATCGCCATAGTTGTTTCTATCAACGAATATAAAGAAGGTACCACCTTCCAGTGCATCATAGGTCCATATCTGGTAAGCTTTCCCTGCATTCACATCAAATGGATGATATTCAATATCGCTTGGTTCACCATACAGGCAGTAAACTCTTCCCCTGTCGCTTCTCCAGCCTTCCTTATTATTAAAGGAACCGAACCGTGCATTTGATTCCCTCACCCGGCGCAGATACTCTTCTCGCAGTTCATTCTTCCTTGTATCCTTATTGGGATCATGCGAGGTCCAGAACCGGGCAAGAAACGCACGTCTTACTTCCGGTTCCATATGTTTCACAGATTGTTGGATTTTTTTAGTCATCAAGTATCTTGTTACCCTTAATTCCCAATCAATGTCTTCAATAGAAAGGGCAGCGATATCAAACCCGGGATCAGTCAGCGCCGGCTGGGTAATTTCTTCACCTGGACGATAAACCCAGAAGGTTCGCTCAGTTATGGCTGTATCAGTCACGGCACTGTCTATAACGACAATCTGTAATGTATATGAACCGGTTGAAAGGTTATCAATTGAGAAACCACCGTAATCAACCAGGTCTGCGGCTGCTACATTTTTTCTTGCCGGTGGAAATTCGAGAACTCGTTCCCCGGCCTGGTTGAGGATATTCCGTATGACCGTGTAGAAGTTGTTTGATTCCGTGGAGAGGTTATATAACTCCGTATAAAAGAACATCTGGTTTGCATTAAGCCCGAACATCCTGTCTGCATTTGGAAGCACCAATAAGCCGTTATGATCAAATTCACCTGCTCCTTCAGTCACCTTTTCGATTCTTGAGGCGATAATAATATCGCTTACCGCCAGTCTATCGTTAGATATTGGCTTTGCCTCGATCAGGAAATCTTCGCTACGATATACATTGGCTACCAGGTCAGTAATCGAGACCTCAATCCGGTAGGGTCCTGGTTTCACCAGGTACTTCATTAACTCAGGTATTCGTTGGCCGGTCTGCCATTCTTCTGATGTCTTTCTGAAATCAATGCGTGTCCAGCTGTCTCCGGTTATCAGGCTGTCATCTTCAAAAACTTTAAATGTAATCTGGTATTGCGCTTCTTTCCCGTCTTCAACATCCCTGGTCTGGAGAAATCCACGATCTACGAGGGCATAGGTCTCCAGCAATAAAAAATTTTCATCATAACGCAGTACAGCATAGTCAACGGTAAAGAATTTAACTGCGGCAATTTTTGGCTGGTTCGAATCATCTGATGTTTCCGCGGGGATACTTTGGCCGAAAGCCAATCCACCGATGAAGAAAACAATCGCCAGTATTAATAATGGTAGAAACATTCCCTGAAGCCTCAATTTACACCGAAGCCATCTCATTCTTTTTCCTCCTCGGTTGGCTCCCTGGAATCATCAGATTTTCGGTTTCCAGGAATTTCAACTGCAACCAGTTTTGAAATTCCCTCTTCTTCCATTGTAACACCGTACAATCTATCGGCTTTTTCCATTGTCAGTTTGTTATGGGTCACTACAAGAAATTGGGTACTTTCAGTGAACTCACGCAAGAGATTGTTGAAGCGTAGTACATTTTCATCATCAAGTGGAGCATCCACCTCATCAAGGAAACAGAACGGAGCCGGACGTTCCAGGTACAGCGAAAATAAGAGAGCTATTGCTGTCATAGCTTTTTCACCACCCGACAGAAGGTCAATACTGGTTAATCGTTTTCCCTTTGGAGAACCATAAATTTTAATGCCGGCATCAAGGGGATCACCCTCACCAAGACTTAATGCTGCTTCACCGCCGCCGAACAGTTTGGCGAAAAGACGTATAAAATGACCTTCAACCCTTGTAAATGTACTGAGGAATCTCTCCCGGGCTATCGAATTTATCTCGTCGATAGTTTCTGTTAATGCATCCTTCGCTCCAACCAGGTCTTCCTGTTGCTCCAGCAACGATTTGTAACGCATATCGATCACTTCGAATTCTTCAATCGCCATTTGATTAACAGGTCCAACATCCCTTAAGCCTTCCCTTAATTCACTTAACGTTTTCTCCAGGTAGGGATTCGATTCATCCACCGCCAGGGGAAGTTCCTCCTGGGATGCCGTCAGCAGGTCTATACCATAATTATCAATGATTGTTTCACGGACAGTCGTAAGCCGATGCTTCAGATCTGATTGCTCGAGTTCCTTTGAATGGAGACTATCTACAGTAATTGATAATTCCTGTCGTTTAGTCTCCAGGGTACTGCTTTTTTCGGCAAAAGTATTCCGAACCTGGTCATACTTCTTTCTTGCCTTTTCCAGGTTTAAGCCGTTCTCTTCAGTTTCCCTCTGGAGAACAGCCTCCTCGGCTTTGATCATCCTCAAACGTTCAGTAGCATCCTCCTGGGCGCCTTCAGCATCAAACTTTTCGTTTTCAATCTGTTCAAGTCTTAAACCAATCTCTTCAAAAATGGTAGCGTGGCTTCTTAATTCACTCTCGATCTGTCCCAGGGAGGACGATGACAATACCTGTTCGTCCCTTAATTTTTCTTTTGCCGCAGCAAGAGATAATCCCTCTTCCTCAGCATTTTCGAAATCCTGCTTCAAATTCGAAAGTCCAAGGGATTTTTGTTCAATTTCTTTTTGTTTTTTTGTGAGTTCAGTGCCGAGTGAAGTTGAACGTTTTTCCAGGTCTTTTTCAACACTGGCTATCCGTTCAATTTCCTGCTTAATTCTTTCCTCGAGGTTTTCGTATGATGTTAGCGCTGCTTCAGCGGCGGTCAGTTTTTTTAACTCATCGGAAAGATTTTTCCTGGCAATTTCAAATTCTTCAAATATCTTTTTATATTCTTGTTCAGATGATGATTCTTTTTCCTTTGAATTATCAAGATTCTTCTGCAATGTCTTAAGAGTCTTTCTCAACTCCTCCCGGTTAATACCGGCTTCTTCCAGTAACTGTGAAGCACCCAGATCTTCTGCATCGACAGTACCCGCAACAACAAAGCCATCCCTGGTCAGTCTGCATCCGTCTTCTGTAATGAGACTCAAGTTGTTTTTTACTGCAAAATCAGCATTTTTGATAAGATTATCAAAAGTATCAACAAGCCAGACATTTGCCAGAAGTCTCCTGGCTGCCTTTCCAGCAGAGCCCTTAAATCTTGCTTTTTCAATCAGGGGAGCAATCAGGCCTTCTCTGGCCTCGATATCAGAATCTATCTCAGGTGGTTCCCGGAGGTTTTCAAGGGTTACTATCATCCCCCGACCCCGATCCTCTTCAACCAGGAATGAAACCGCTTCATTCCAGGATGATTTTTTTTCTACAACAATTGCCGAGGCTACTTCTTCCAATGCCGCCGCCAAGGCAAGACGCCATTTATCCTCAACAACAACTGCATCTCCAAGACGACCTGCGATTCCTTCTATCTTTGATCCAAGCAATTGTTTAACTGCTTTGGGACGTCCCTCACCGCTACTGACAATCCGGTCAAGCAGCTTTACTCTTTGTTCCGCAGCTTCAAGATCCTGGGAAACTTTAATAACTTCGTTATGAGCGGCAATCCTCTCTTCACGTGTTTTATCACGTTCGGTGAGAGTCTGCTTTACTTTTTCTTCCAGTGTCTCAACGGTTTTCGTTAAAGATGATACTGCCTGGGATAACTCTTCGATCCCTTCGGGTGGTTTATTGTTTTTGAGTTCACTGTTTATCTGGCTTTTACGATTTTCCAGCCTGGTAAGCTGCTCCTTGACCTGGCTGATCCCACTCTCCAACCTGGCCGCACCTTGTTCTAACAGGTGTATTTCATTTTCACAACTTGATACTTCTGACCGTGATCCTTTCAGCCTGTCTTCAAAATCAGCAATTTCTCTATTAATGTTTTCAAGACGTAACTGGATCTCTTCTTTTTTCTTTGCAGCCTGGTCTTTGTCCAGATCCAGTTTTTTAACAAGCTGAGCAGTTTCCTTCTGCCTTTTAACCAGGTCTTCCTCGTCACGGCCACGCTGTTCTTTACGTTGTTGCCCTGCCCTAAGACGTTCATCAAGTTTAGTAATCTCGAGGCGGACATTTTGCAGACGCGCTTCTCCAGAATCCTTTTCGCTGGTTAGAGTCGATACCTGTTCTTCCAGGGCACCAAGTTTTCCCCTTGTTGAAGCCAGGTCCTCATCGAGTTTCGTGAGTTCCTTTTCCAGACGCTGCTTTTTGTCTCTTTCCTGGATTATCCTCTCGTTGATTGGATTCAATCGTGCCCTGATATCAGCAACTTCTTCACGAGACGCGGAAAGCTCTTTAACTCTTAACGCCTCGGTGAGAAAACGGTATCTTTTTGCCCTGCGAACCTGCCTCTGAAGTGATCTTCGCTGGCTGGCAACTTCACCCACAAGATCTTCCAGGCGTTTCAGGTCAGCTTCGGTAGCACTTAACTTGTTCCGGGTATCCTTAAGGCGGGATTTGTACAGCGTAACACCAGCTGCTTCTTCAAACAGCTTTCTTCTCTCTTCGGGACGACCGGCCAGTATTCCCTCAACCATGCTGAGTTCAATAATACTGTAACTGTCCGGTCCCAGGCCGGTGTCAGCAAAAAGATTACGGATATCTTTCAGCCTGACGGGACGTTTATTAATCAGGTACTCCGAATCACCATTACGGTGAAGGCGCCTGGTTACCGTTACTTCACTGAAATCTTCATGGAGAACACCCTGATTGTTCTCAATAGTTAATGTAATTTCAGCCATTTGCGTTGGCTTATGGCCATTCGCACCGGCAAAAATTACATTTTCCATCTTTTCAGATCTGAGAATAGATGTTCTCTGTTCACCAAGTACCCAGCGAACAGCATCGACGAGGTTGGTTTTACCACATCCATTAGGTCCTACAATGGACATGACACCAGGTTGAAATGTTAGCTTTGTTCTTTTTGGAAAGGATTTAAAGCCGATGAGTTCTAGGCCACTTAAGAACACAAATACTTCCGATAGTTGTATTATTCTCCAATAAACAACTAAACTACAAAACCGGAAGCATCAGGGCAAGCTCTGAGTTTGAACCAATTCCTCGATTGTATAAACCTAAAACATGTATTTATATCAGAAAGACCCCAGAAATTCAATTTCAAACAACGCTTTGAAAATATTGCTTAGCCTTTAATATTTTAGTATATTTAGGATATTATGGTTATTCGTCAATTATGAGTAGATTTAATCGTAGTTGTTTTATAATAATCTTTAGCTAATTAGAATTTCTGTGAGGAATACTATGAAAAAGCGACAGTTAAGATTCGAGACCAAATATGATTCAATCCTTGATCATATGTCTGAGCTGGCGTGTTCCTTTGAGATTGATCAGTGTGAGCTTGGTGATTTCAGGCAGGTCCGTTTTGTATTAACGCTGAAAGAATATGCCCTTTTTAAGAGATCGGTATTTGGCAAACCAAGAGTAAAAAAATATCGTCGCACCCCAAACGGCATGTTTTTTGAAGGTTTAACCTGGAAGAAAATACCAATTCTGTTTGACGCTAAGGCATCCAGCAGCCGAATTGAAAGAACTCAACATAGGGTTAGTATCCCCATCATTCAGAATATCGGAATACTTCTTTCTGATGGCAAAAGCCCTATGTATAGAAAAAGTTATGCTTTAAAAATTAAATAGTTAGTGCAAATAATTAATAATATCGTTTTGGGGTTGTCAGGAATTATTTCGCCACCTGCTCATTCTTTCTCACCTCTTCAACCAGGATCACGCTCTCCAACCACGTGTAAATAATTTCATTTATTTGATTTCTTCTTTTCACCGTTAACGCCAGTGTATATTTTTACATAATACAATTTCAAAACGACGGTCAAATTTTGCGATATAAAGTACTGGTAAATCCTGTTTCCCGTGGTGGAAGAACGCTAAAGCTGATTCCCGCATTGAAATCATGGCTTGAAGAAAGTGACAACTCTTACAGTTATTTCATCTGCAGGTCCAGAGAAGATCTTATTGAAGAAGCTGAGAAAACCAATATCGAAAATTTTGACGGTCTTCTGATCGCGGGGGGTGATGGTACTCTTCATGATGTTCTCCAATCACGGATAAACAGAAATATTCCCCTGGGTATAATGCCATCCGGTCGTGGAAATGATTTTATCAGGAATATCGGTTTACCCACAAATCTGCAACATTGGTGCAAGGTTCTTCCAAAGCTCTCAGAAGATGAGATAGATTTACCATTGGTTGATGAGATACCGTTTGGCTCAATTGCTTCGGTCGGATTCGACGCCATGGTTTCACGTATGGTGTCTGAGGGGAATTGCGCATTTACCGGGATGATCTGCTACCTGGCTGCTGTCATTAAAACCCTGGCAAAGTTTAAACCACTGGAAATGAGAATAACACTTGATGACAGAATAATTGAGGGAAAGTTCCTGATGGCAGCTGTTGCCAATGGTCAATATTATGGAGGGGGAATGCGTATTGCGCCTGAGGCGAGTATGCATGATGGTCTATTTGATATTATTCTCATCCAATCAATATCAAAATTATCTTTCCTTTTTAAATTCCCACGAGTTTTCGCCGGTACACATACCGATTTAGAATGTGTAGAAGTATATCGATCAAGAAGTGTCAAAATAGAGGCAGAAAGGGAATCAGAGGTTGCGGCAGATGGCGAAATTGTATCCAGCCTTCCCGCTGAATTTAAATTTCAAGAGCATAAATTAAAAATTCTTGCATAACTCAAAACCTGAGTTTTCAATTAAGCCGAAAAATAATCCAACTACATAATCTTACTTTTGTACCTGTTATCACTGCAACAGTTTTATTTGCCAGTATGGGTAAAGATATTGTTCAACGTACGAAAAACCAGTTGGATCATAAATCCACCCTGGTGCTTTGGAATTAATTTCCATCTTTATTTTTTCTTCAAGCCGGTTTTTTTCATCACCTTCCAGGATTGAGAGCGCCAGTATTCTTAAGATATCCGGCAAAATTACACCCTCCATCTTCGAGAACGTATTCCAAGTCTCCAACAATTTATCATTATTACCACGAAGTTTTTCCAGCCATGCACAGTAGGTTTTTACTTTGACATTATCAGGTTTTAGTGTTTCGGCTTCCTTTACAGTATTTTCTGCTTCATCAAGATTACCCGATTGAATAAACAATCGAGAATAGTCAAGCCATAGATCCACATTTCCGCTGCGTAGCTCCAACGCTTTTTGATAGTAGATTTTTGCCTTCTTAAGGAGAATACTATTCTTTTCTCGTGGGAAATGAGCCAGGCTACTGTCCGAATAGCACAATGCTTTCTGCCATAACGCATGAGGATTATCAGGTTGATTTATCAGGATGCTGTCGCACCACTGAACAGCCTGGTCATATTTCCCGTCAAGCCAGTTTAACCTGGCCAGTTCCAGGTATATATCCATCCTGCTGTCCAGATCTTTACGTTCGAGCCCGGATAAAAGGCAGTTAATTGCTTCGCTTCTATCTCTGGCAGTGTGTTGAAGAGTATTCGAATGCTGTAAATATGAAGCACTGTTCGCGGGATAATCCTTAATTGCCATCTCTGAGCTGTTTAACGCCAGCGAATCTTTGTCTAATAAGGAATACAGATACGAATACGCATTTAATACCGCAAGCTCGGATCTTTTATTAACGGGTACCTGGTTAAGTTTCTCCAAACCAGATTCAACTTCACCATTATCCAGCTCAGCAAATGCCGCGTTTATCATTCCAACGGTTAAATATTTATCCATATTGCGTTGTTCACGATAATTTTCGACCAGCTCCAGAAGCGGATTATCCATTTTTTCCAGCCGTTCCCGTACAATCTCATTCGAATCATTAGGATGGTTTTTTGGCGAATAGTATGAATTAACTCCCTCTGCGAAATATTCCCAGACGGTCAACGACTGGTACCTGCTCATGAATGAAGGTTGACCCTCTGCTTCTCTTGACTTGGCATCCCGGTAAAGCTTTTCGATCTGCTGTTTTTCATCTTCGGGAAGGATGGAATGCACCTGGTGAGTCAACTCATGCAGTACCGTATTATATCCCCCGTAAATAAGCCGTTCAACATCCTCTATTCCCGTTACGGTATTATATCCACCAACTCCCCGGACATCATCCCACAGACGACCATCGAGACCTATCACCTGGTTTTCCAAAGATTCCAGACCCGGACATTGTGATAGTTTTTCGTGCAATGGCTTTATGTAGTGGGTATTCCCGGTTTTTTCGAGAACGGGGATAAATTCTTTCCACGGTTCTAGGGATAAAGCCACCCGTTTCTGATGTCGTTGCGACAATAGATCCCAGTTTATCACATATTTTTCTACACCTGGAATTTCAGGCATCGGTGTATCTAAAAAATGAGAATCGTCCCTTTTATGATAAATACTTAGTTTCAGCTTCCTCGTCTCGTAGATCTTCGCCAGGATAGCGTGTGCTCGTCCATATTCTGGACATAATTTTAACGCTTTATAACACCACCACTCCGCTTCAGAAAGATTGCCGTCCTGGAAAAGAATCGAAGCCAGCCAGGCTATTGGTTCAATCCACCCGGGATTCTCATCAATTAATCGGACAAGGTTGTCCTTTATTACTAAATTCGAATCATTTTTTGAACTATCGCTGATCTCTGCTAGAATTCTCTCTCCATTTTCAACGAAACACTCGGGATATAATTCTTTTATCTGGCTATAATTGTATGCAGAATATCCGTTTCCTAGGTAATAATGAGCATCCTGTTGGCAGGGATTAATTTCAAGGACAAACTGGAACATCTTCCTTGCATCGCTGACTCTTCCGATTCTGATCAGGCTTTTTCCCAAAAGGAATAAAGTGTCATCAGAAAATCCGCCATTCGCTAATGCATAGAATAATAATTCGACTACTTTTCTATAATTACGTTGTTTTTCAAAAGCCTTGCCGATTCCTTTCCATGCTTCACACAATAAAAAAGGATCTTTAGTATTATCTAATACTTCACCATAGAATTTATAAGCACTTTCAGCATGATGTTCTTTTAACGCCAGATCACCAAAAATTATTTCCCTTGAAGGAGAAAACGTTTCATCATAAAAGGATAGTGTTGAAAGGAGATCATCATTCTTTCCAAAACCCAGTCTACTTTCCTGGATAAATTCACCGTAAGTCATGTCCCTGACTAACGCGAATTTCGCTAAAGCCAGCCAACAGGAGTGATCTATCATCCCATAATGCAGCCGTGGTTGTTTTAATGCTGACAGGTTTTTGTAAAATGATTGAGCATCGGATATTTCCGGAGTAGAAGTAAAATCAGTTACTATAAAATCCGGTAATAGCTTCCTGAATGATTCATAGCTCGAACTTCCATTTATCGCCTGGAAATAAGTATGATTGTTTCTTGTTTGATACTCCAGGAACAGTTTTTGGTCAATGTCTTCTGAATTCTTTTTTACCACAAGGAGTGAATCATAAATACGGTAAACTGTATCTATATCAAACTCACCGGCCTGTATTATTTGTTGAAATCCTAGCAGGATTAACCCGGTGGACAGCACTTGTATAATTTTACGAAAATTGTGTCTATACATCCTTTTCCTAATAAGGCATTGATTGTTGTTTCAGTTAATGATCCTATTTCCTTTCATACAAGTAAGCGCAATCCTCGTGACGCGTGCCGTTTTTATCGGTTATGGCGAAGTTTGATGGGCCCCACATCGACACCCCTGCGTGTCTTCCGTCTTTGCCGATGATATAGAACTTCAGTCCAAAATTGGGTGTACCATCTTCATTTAAAAGATGGGATTCGCTCGTTTTTTTCGCGACTCTTTTGAGCACTTCCATACCGGCA
Source organism: bacterium (assembly GCA_028278125.1). The sequence goes on from JANQEY010000128.1 coordinate 20,634, forward strand.
TCAACAGGATCCATTCCCGATCGCATCAGCTCAACAGCGGCATAACTGCACAGGTTTTGCAGGTTGGCTTCTCCCCTTCCAGTACTTCCGCACGATCCGATTTCGTTATCAACATATAATCCAGCACCGATAATTGGGGAGTCGCCAACACGTCCTGGAATCTTGAAGAACAATCCGCTGGTGGTTGTAACACATGATAAATCACCGTTACTGTTCATCCCGGCACAGTGTATTGTCCCGGTGGGTCGTCCAAAGAAATCGCGCACCTCAGGATCGAGTTTATCGTCGTGAGGGGTCAGCCAGTCATCCTCATCCGTCCTCGACTGTTTCCAGTAGAGCCAGATTTTCCTGGCTTGTTCCGTCAACAGGTTCTCTTCGTTAAAACCGTTGGCTTTTGCAAAGCGTAAAGCACCTTTTCCAACGAGGAGGACATGGTCAGTTTCTTCAAGGACAATTTTGGCAACCTTGGACGGGTTTTTGATATTCCGTAGCGAGGCGACCGCGCCTGCCCTGTGAGTCGGTCCATGCATCACCGCTGAATCGAGCTCCACTACACCATCTTCATTGGGCAGACCACCATACCCAACAGTGAGGTCGTTAGGATCATCCTCAACAATATTTACTCCGGCGATCACCGAATCGAGGGTGTCGACGCCTTCCATCAGTTGAGAATACGCCAGTTTAGTTGCTTCGAGACCATTCCCTGAAGCGATAGCTTTAACAGGAAATTTCCCTGGTTTTGGAATTTTCCCGGAAGCGCCGTACGCTTTATTCAAAAGTGGAAGCGCTGCTGCCGCACCGGCTGTTGTGGTTATAAACGTCCTGCGATCTACAGTTTTTTTCATTTTTCCCTCCCGGTTGGATCAGGGCAAGGTAGAATCATGCCTGTTAACTTTCAAGTATCACAAGGATCTTTTGGCATTCTATTCGGAATTACAAGGTAGATTAAGAGCTTCGTGAGAGTTAAAACCACTGGGATTAGTATCATTCTTACTGTTTGAGAATGCAAATTCGATTTTACAACATTAACCGTTAATATTTGTTGTTTTATATTACTCGAAACCGTCTCCTGTCCTCAAAACAGGTGTTGCGTTTATAATGATGTCCCCATATTTTTGGTTTGCTGTAGAGCGCCTGTAGCTCAACTGGATAGAGCATCTGACTACGGATCAGAAGGTTTGGGGTTCGAATCCCTACAGGCGTACAAGGAATAACAAGGGTTTAGACTCAAGTCTAAACCTTTTGTTTTTTTAGGTGGTGGGACGATTTTATCTAAAGATCATCCAGTTCTAAACCATCCTCCTTTAACAACGATTCGGCTTTTGTAAGGTAATCTTCGACGGATATAGATTTTTGGACAATGATGTTGGCTGTTATTCTATCATCAACAAGTTCGTCTTCGAAATATTCAAGCATTTCAAAATATGTACCGTCTCCCCTGCCTGAATAGATCAGTGCCTTAAGTTTCAACAGTTTTTTACTACCCAATGCCACTAAATATTCTACTACTTCTTCCCTGGCGTTTTGATATCGTTGATCAGATCCGGGCGATATCATCGATTCAAGGGATAGTGGATTTTTACCGCCACGCTGTTCTTTAATTAATTCGCTTATCTTCAACAGACCACGAACCAGGTCTATTGTTTCTTTAACGGGTTCTTTCATGCTCAATTTTGTTATTCCAGGGTTTAAACAAAATCAGTTAGAATTCACTTTCCTTTTAAGATCAGCATTTAATTCTACCGTATTCACCAGATCTACTCTGACAAAAGATTAATGGCTGATGTAATCATCACCAGGTGATGATCGTCGTGTGAAGCCGCGAAATGCATCAGGTCGATGATATTCATCGGTTGTTTAAGACGTGGATGGAAAGATTCAAAGGTTATCTGTTTTTCATCCAGTTTTTCAAGATCCTCGATGAAACCAAATCGTACCTTTCGAAAATCTTTAAGCACGGTTACTATCGATGCCGTATTATAATCAGCTTCATTGGTCTTTGTATTGGACATGTCCGCGGGAGTCAGCTCTTTGAGTTCCGCTTTAAAATCCGCAATCCGTTTTGTCCATAACTCCTCTACATCAACCAGGTGACCAATATTCTCCTGGATTGACCATTTGTCATCGGGCTTTTGTGTCAGGATATCGGCATCAAGGCTCAGAACTCGGTCTTCTACTCTTGCAGGTGTACCCCTTAGCCGTTCCAGCAAGAGGGGAAACATCCAGGCTGGCCGTCTAAAATCAAACTTCCGTTCTACCCAGAGTTTTGTCTCAATCATGATTTTTTCCTTTTCATATTTTTGTGAATCATTTAGTTCAAAGTAACAAAGACACTGACATGTGTCAATTTAGCCGGGTTCAGCAATTGAGCATATAAGCAAAACTCTTACTATTAAGTTCGAATGTGTATCTACATAATTCACTACCAAATTATTTATATTATATTTATAAGGTAGCTAAGTTTAATTCTTTCTCAATTTTCAATGATCAGGTTCTAAATAATGCGATTAATTGTCCTGCTGGCAATAGCAGCGTTGATCTATGCCACTCAGTGTTCATATTCCCAGGTAAACCTCGAGGGATCGCTTGAGGGATTTCTGCAAACCGAAACCTATCATGTAATCGATAATATCCAGGTTGACGAAAACGACACATTGATAATCGAAGCAGGCTCACAGTTTTTATTCCATGGACAATATTCTTTTGCTTTATACGGTTTACTTATCTGCTCCGGGACAGAAGAAGACAGCATTTTATTCACCGCGGCGGATACATCAGCAGGCTGGGAAGGGATAGATTTTTACGGGGAATCATCAAGTTTTTCCCTGGTCGAATATTCAAATATTTATAGAAGTCTCTCTTCCGGTGTCTATTGTAACAACTCATCACCCACATTCAGGCATTGTTCAGTCGCTGATAATGAAAACGGCGGTTTTTATCTTGAAGAATACTCCTGCCCGATAATAGAGAATTGTTTGATAACACAAAATACGTCGTCAAACGGTGCAGGTCTTTTCTGTACTTTATACTCGCTGCCGGAGATGACAAATTGTATTATTTCTTCCAATACAGCGACTTTCAGTGGTGGTGGAATAGCCAGTCTCAACCACTCATTCCCATTTTTAAGAAGATGCACTATCAGCGAAAACAATGCCGGATCACATGGTGGGGGTTTGTCTTATAGAGTTATCACGCACATGGCTGAGATTGAAGATTGTACAATTTTTTCAAATTCAGCCGGCCTGAGGGGCGGCGGAATTTATTGCGACTGGCATGCCGGACCGACCGTCAGGCGTTCGCTTATCTATGATAATTATTCAGGTGAGGATGGTGGGGCGATTTATTTAATAGACTCAGAGATCGACCTGGTACAATCTACAATGGCAAGTAATACAGCCGTTAACAACGGTGGAGGAATTTTTTTCAGGGACAATGGGCGAGCTAACATTCTAAATTCAATTCTCTGGTACAATTACCCGAACGAACTATATTTCCACCCGAATGAAGATCCCAATCGTATCCTGTCAGCCTATTCTGATATCCGTAATAGTGAAGGGGGAATCGTTAATCCTGAAAATGGTGAGATTAACTGGCTGGAAGGCAACCTGCAGCTCGAGCCGCTATTTATTGATCCAGACAATCATAATTATCACTTATCGGAAAACTCACCCTGTATTGATAGTGGATCTGAATTGATTACCTGGATGGGAGATACTTTACTCGATTATACTGATGACCTCTATTTTGGACCGGCACCAGATATGGGTGTATTCGAATATTCTCCGCTGGTAATGGAAGAATCCAGTTCTACAAATCACCCGAGCGAGTTCTCTATTACCTCAATCTACCCGAATCCCTTCAATAACAAAACAACGATCGAAATAAGTTCACCAACATCTTCTATCGTTGAAATCAGATTATTCAACCTTCTTGGACAGCTTATAATTGATAATATTAAACAACATTTTGCAGCTGGATATCATAAAATTACATTTGACGCGAAAGACCTTACGAGTGGAGTTTACCTGGTTAAAGCCACAATACCTGGAATGTCTACCAGAACTAGAAAAATTGTAGTGGTTAAGTAGTAAGCTCAAACTCATCCTTTAATAAAGAAAGCAGCACCCGACCAGGATGCTGCCTTCATTATAGATACCATCTTTCTCTTAGAAATCCTTAAATTCATCGTCCTCTGATGATGAAGTTAAATCAGGTGTTGATGACTTATCTTCTCCATCACCGAGGTCAATCTCTATTTCTGAATACCCATTTCCGCTGGTTTCACTCGAGTCATCATTCAGCTCGAGAATTTCATCCGCTTTCCTCTCGAGAGCATCCGGAATCATTTTCTGTTCATCTTGTGCGAAACCTGTTCCATCATTCATAAGCTTAAATTTTTCCAGGTTGCCCTGTAGAATCTTTGCCTGGCTGGAAAGAGTCTCTGCCGTGGAAGCACCCTCTTCCGAGCTAGCACTGATTGACTGAGTTAATCTGTCAACCTGGGCGAGAGCCTCATTAACCTGTTCAATTCCCTGGGATTGTTCCCGAGACGATTCCGAGATATCACCAATCAGGTCGTTAACTTTTGTCACTCCCTCGATTATCTCATCCAGCGCCTTATCTGTAACCTCTGCGATAGCTGTGCCGTTTTCAACCTTTTTAACCGAATCCTCGATCAACTCAGTGGTCTCTTTCGCGGCTTCCGCGCTTCGCTGTGCCAGGTTACGCACTTCATCGGCAACAACCGAGAATCCTTTACCGTGGACACCTGCCCTGGCTGCTTCAACTGCTGCGTTCAGGGCCAGCAGGTTAGTCTGGAAGGCAATTTCATCAATGGCTTTGATAATCCGAGAAATTTGCGAAGATGATTCATTTATCTCATTCATGGCTTCAAGCATCTTCTGCATCTGTTCGTTACCCTCACCTGCCTTTGAGTGAGCCTGGCTGGCAAGTTCATTTGCATGCCCCGCATTCTCAGCGTTGTTCTTTGTTTGCGATCCAACCTCAACCATAGTCGAACTGATTTGTTCAAGCGAACTGGCCTGTTCGGTCGCACCTTGTGATAATGCCTGGCTGGAATCAGATACCTGCAATGATCCTTTGTTAACCTGGTCAACAGAATAACTAACATTAGCCAGGAGTTCGTTCAGGCTGTCGAGGGTCGTATTTAAAGCTGATTTCATCAGGGCATGGTCACCAGCATATTCCCCCTGCATTTTGACTGTCAAATCACCATTTGACATCGCTTCAAGGCATGAAACCGCTTCAGTCACCGGATTGAGGATGTTTTCGATCGTACTGTTAAATCCCTGGATTACTTCACGGTAGCTTCCCTGGAGTTTATCCGCGTCCCCTCGGACATCAAGCCTTCCTTCTTCAGCTGCTTTTGCCAACATTACCCCTTCTTCAGTCAGAATCTTAATATTATCCCTGATAGTATTTAGACCCTCGGTTAATACTATCTGTTTACCTGGCAGTTCTCGCATCTCTTTCGTCAGGTCACCACGGGCATATTCCTGCATTATCTCAATTCCTTCCATAACAGGATTTATGACCGCGTCAAGTGCCTGGCTTACACCATTGAGAAGTTCGGCAAAAGCGCCTTCGAACCCTTCCGATTTACATCTTCTTTCAATATTACCGGCAGTCTGAGCATCAATTGTAGATTTTAACTCGTCCTGCATCTGGCTGATGCTTTCCCTCATCGTAAACATCGCGTTGCCAAGTACATCATCGTCAGACGCTATTTCAACTTCGACATTGAGATTCCCTACAGCGATCTGTTCAGCAGCTTGCGCTTTATTTTTAAGTGATGTGCTCATGTCCCTGAACGCATCAGCAAGCTGACCTACCTCGTCATAACGCCTGATATCGATATCCTGGTTCATGTCACCTAGGGCAACCTGTTTCGCGATTTCCGATATTTTACCAATCGGATCACTGATACTTCTCGCGATTATGTAAATAATTGCGGCAAGAATCGCTATACCGAATAAGGCAATCAGAACACTGGTTAAGAGTAACTGCCTTACACCAGAAAGAATATTTCCCACCGGCACAAACGCAGCCATAATTGTTGATGACTGGACAGTTTCTTCGCCCTCGGATTTACTTGTCAAAACTTTAGTGTCGGTAATCCGGGTAAAGGTAGCGTATGTGTTTTTGCCGTCGAATGAAAACCTTTTCATCGATCCGGCTTCGGCACTTTTTAACCATTTAGCCAGTTTATCACTGAAATCCAGAGTTCCACCGATAATTTTTTCGTCTGAATGTGTTAATGCTTTTCCAGTCTCTAGATCTACGAACATTATCTTGGCATCCGGGAATCCATTGTACTTCATGGACTCAGTAATCAGGGATGTACTTTTCTGTACTTCTGACCAATCGAGCATCGCCAGCAACAGACCATTCTTATTCCCCGAATAATCCTTTGTTGGGAAACTGAAAATGTATGTTTTCTCGAAACTATCGTCCATCCATTTCAGGGCATTTGAGTTTTGAAGAACTACTCCGACCGGTTCCATTGTGAGGAATTGATCTGCTTGATCGACGGATTGCCCCACAATTCCATCTACCTGGAAATTACCGTTGGTAGCGAATGAGAGGACTTCACCATCTCTGTTGGTGACCAGCATCATTCCAATCTCAGGTGCGGATTTTATTAAATCAGCAAGGTGGGTATTCAGTTCAGATGTTGTATTAAACTCTATCGCCAGACCAAAAACATCTTCCTGGGTCCAATGTTCGAATTTATCAGCTATATCTGCAAGCAGTGTATTGATACCGTCGGTTTGCGCTTTAACCAGCAACTGCATAATTCGTTTGCTGGATGATAGTGAGGAATTACCTGATGCCCTGTATGAAACAGAGACTATAAGAACAATTATAACTAAAGCCGGAATGAGAACACTTAAAATCTTTGTCCTGATTGCCAGTTTAGACCAGGCAGCTAAAGAGAACTTGTTCGTTGACTCTCCATAATCCATCTTCTTCCCCTCCTGCTATCCATTGGTTGGGGTATGTAGCAACCTCTAACTCCCGTCATCGTCGTATTATATGTCGTATTTATTTGTCCTGTAACATCTTCCGGCTGAACTGTTGCGCTGTAATTTCTCATTTTACAATGTGTTAAAAAAAGTCATGACGTAACACAGCAAATATTAACCTTTTACCTTACGAAGAGGTAAAACTCTATTACTTCATTCAAAAACAAGCTAAAAATTTGGTGTTTTTGTAATTCATAAGATTAATAACACTTCAGCCATCCGGATCAATTTGATCCGGATGGCCTCAAATTTTATAGCTTTTAATCCAGCTCTATCAGCTATTCGAGAGTTGTTGGTTTACCTGCAGCTTGCCTGGCTGCATTCCAATCTGCCCTCGAGATAAATGCCTGTGATCCGGGCATACTGCTGATAATTTCAAAGTAATCCAGGTTGTACTTATCTTTAAGTACCTCGATTTCCGGTTTACATTTTACGACATAAACCGTTTGAATTGACTGGTGATCCCACGCTCTCCATGTCTGGCTGTCTTTGAGAATTTTATAGCTGTGACCTTCAAGAGCTTTGATGACTGCCCCGGTATTAAACGATCCGGCACGTTCTACTGCACCTTTATATTCATACATGATTGAATAGGCTGATGCGCCAGAAGTACTGGGGTATCGATTATGTTTACTACTGAAGTTTTCAACAAATTTTTTACCGCCGGCATAGTTGTATTTATATGGAACTTTCCAGCACCATGGCAGGGCCCCAACAACGCCTTCCATCACCTTCGGACCTCCGGACTCAGCCATACCAAGTGTGAGGTTGGGAACTACAACCTGCATTTGTTCTTTCAGACCCATCGAGGTAGCCAACCTGACAGCATTTGACATATCGTTACCGAAAAGAACCAGTACAAGAACATCAGGCTTAACCATTTTCGCCAATGTTAGGGCTTTTTTGAAATCAGCTTCACCAGCACCCGGGAACTTGGTTTTTGTTCCCTTGTGCACTTCCGTGTCCTGAGTATCGGTAAACTTCCTCATGGATTCTTCGGTAGTCCATCCCCAAGTATAATCGGCAGTGATATAGAAAAACTTTTTCCCGCCGAAATTACTCTTCATGTATGATGCCATGGCATTTGCTCCAGCATAAGCATCAAAACATTCGCGGAAAATATGGCTGTGACCAGCTTTTCCTGTGGTTGAAGTTGAGTAAGTTAAAGTACCGAAGAAAGGCACTCCTTTTTCCTTGCATACTTCTCCAACAGCGATAGCAACACCACTGGATGAACCGCCGAATACCATTTTAACACCTTCATTGTCAATCAGGTCAGCAGCGTTTTGTTTTGAAAGTGGTGCCTGGGATTTTGAATCACGGGTAACCAGTACAACCTTCTGGCCATTGATCCCACCGGACGCGTTAATTTCCGCAATCGCCATTTCAGCGCAACGAAGCTGGTCTAGTCCCATGACTGCATAAGGTCCGGTAGCAGGGTAATTCAGACCTACCTTTATTTCGCAGAACGCTGTGGCAGCCAGCAACAGGGTTAATCCTACGATTAAAACAAGTGTAACTCGTTTCATGAGAAAACCCCCTCCTTTTCTTTAGTTATAAATAATCACTCATCAACATTAAAACTTATAGTATGTTACAAACATCGTTCTGATGTTTTCACCTTTTTCAATTTCATTACCTGCAGCATCATCCATATATGTTGTTGCCAGGTAGTCAGCTCCAAGCTGGAAGACAACTGATTTATCCAGTTTGAAAGCTATATTTCCAAACATCCAGTCGTTTTTGTCAATTGAATAATATGCATTTGCAGGATCAGAATCTCGCAAATCTTCTTCATCCGGATCATCAAAACCACCGCCGACAGTAACTTCCCATTTTTCATTTAGGGCATACTTCAGCTGTCCCCAACCACCCATCGCAGCAATGGCAACAGGCTCCTCTTCAACGGGATCGTAATAAACATTCTGGAAACATCCACCGAAGAAGCTGTTGAGGTTTGCTCCCATAAATCCTCTTACTGTGAAAGCAACCGGTCCCGTCTTAAACACCAGGTCACCATTCATTGAATAGGATTCTACATCCTGTAGTTCACCATTTGGATCTTCGTCACTCTCTGTACCATAGTGTCCGGAAACTGAGAACGTCGCCTGACCGGCATTTAACCAGATACGCCCCATAACCCATGGCATTCCGGAACGTTCACCATCCCCTACGGGATCAAAGTCACCACCGGTAAAATCTTCATATTTAATATTTCCGGCCATTGGACGGTTTAATGAGATCGATATTTTCATCGGGTCAGCTTTATAGGTAAAACGCATCTGGGGATAACGCATCCAGAGGTTTCCTTTGCCGGCGCCAACAACGAAGTTTGTTGTATTTGGGAATGGACCGGAAATCAATGCCCAGTCCTGACCAAACCTGGCTTCCCATTTTTCTGCTGCAATCTGCACCCATGCATGGCGTAGTCTCAAGTTTGGTTGACGAGCTGCCGTACCGGAATTGGGGAATCCGCCCGCAAAGTCTACTTCAATTAGACCAGTGACTTTTAAATCGTTTACATCTGGTCCAGCAAACTTAAATCCTAATCTTGTATGACGAGCATTCATTGTGAATGTGCTTCTGTCTGCATAATCACTGTCACCGGGACGAGCATATAACTGCCAGTCACCTTTAGCGATCTCAGTGTTGTCCATGATTGCTTCAAACTTCACAAATCCATAGAACTTAACTTTAAACTTTGAATTTACACCTTCGTCACCGGCTTGAGCAGAACAAACAAGAAGCAAGCTAATCATTCCAAGTACAAACATAAATCTCTTGAACGACATGGTAAATCCTCCCTCACAATTGTTAAACCATAAAATTCAATAATCTAGGTTTGTTTTGTTGTTTGGATATTTATCTGAAATACTCAGTTAAGCGTGAACAAGAAACACGCTCACTCTACTTATGTTTCACTGATAATATCACTATATCACAAACCAGCTCAATTAGAATCTGCTTAACTAGTTGTTAATATGTGGCGGCCTTATAATAAAACCGGTTTGGCGAGCAATAATAGAATAACCAAGAAGTAGTCAAGGAAAGAACGTGCTGTACGGCGTCTTCTTGTTAAGCTAAAGACAATCAAAACGCCTCATTGTTAAATTCTTAATATCTAAACAATAAAATCAACACGATAAAACATTGTTAATAATTCAAACTGTGAATAAGAAAATATGATCGAAAAAACACGCCAAAAATGTATGTGTAAAAATTCTTATTAAGCAATATTTATGAGAGACCGTAAAATGTGGTTTAATATTTTCTGAATAATCGACTATTATTTTTGTGGGTTGCAGTTAAGAAATCAATTCTGGTTCAATCCTACGCTAATTACAACATTATGAAAAGACAACAAATAGAAATCTTCTTTCTGGCAATCGGAGTCATTCAGGTTCCATGCTTTCAGAGTTCTATATTTTTATTTTTCAACCAGTGGAAGATGAAAAAGAGAGGCATTTCTGCATATGTTAGCAAACGGTAATATTTAAGGATTTTTAGAAATTATTGTGACGTGGATCAATAAACATGTCTGATATCCCATTTAATTTTAATATTCGGAAATCTATCAGTTTCAATTAATATCTGAAACCTGGTTTGTTTATATTCAAAAACTGCACGACATTTTTATACAATAAAGATAATCATTCTAACGATACGTTGTGTTAGAATGAGAAGGGAGTTTAACTATGAAGAACAGGTACGTGGTTTTTATGGCAGGGCTACTCCTCTGTTTTACCATGAGTGCTTCTATTTCGATCGCTGTAGAGCCCGCCAAGGAAGATATCTACAGGATTCTGCAGAGTCATGAAAGAGGCATTGATCTTACTCATTCCCAGTCAGCCATACTACTCAAATCCGGAATAGAATTTAACGAACCCTCCGATGAACTGGATCGTGAAGGTGGCCCGGATGGATACGGATATATTTATTATGACAGCGATGATGATAGTGGCGCGGAATATGAGTGGATCGATATAACTGAAACCGGAACCGAGGTAGCTGTTGATTCTTCACTTGGTGATGATGATGTAATCGGTCCTTTCGAAATAGGGTTCACATTTTCCCTCTATGACAATGAATACACCCAATTATGGATTCAGTCAAATGGTATGATCACATTCCATGATGATTACCATTCATATTTCAATTACGCCTTACCCCATACATTTGGCGTAGAAAACGCAATGATCGCCTGGTTCTGGGATGATCTCGATCCGGACAACGGTAATGATGGTCTTGTTTATCATGAGAATACTCTCATCAATGATAACGAGGTGATGGTTATATCCCTTATTGGATTCGACAGGTATCCTGATGGTGATGATGTTCCGACTATCACCGCACAGGTACTTCTTTATGATAACGGTAAAATCAAAATCCAGTACCAGCAGATTGATGATGGCCTGGTTATAAACAGTTCATCAATCGGTATCCAGGATGAATCGGCCACGTACGGATTAACATACCTGTACAACGGAAACCATGAAAACTACCCTCATAATGAACTGGCTGTAGTCTTTGAACTGCAGGAAACAATCCCTCCGACACCTCCAACAGGCCTTGAAGTTGTCACCGCTGAGGATGGAATGGTAACGGTTGTCTGGAATACTAATCCTGAAGAGGAGAACATTACAGGGTACATGCTTTATTACGACACCGATATGGGTGGAGAACCTTATGATGGTGCGGGAGCATTTGAAGGTGAATCGCCCATCGATGTTGGTCCTGGTGAAACTTACACCCTTTCAGGTTTAAGCCTGGTGGAAGATTATTATATCGACCTCAAGGCCTATAATGAAGCTGACGAATACAGTGAATACGCAGGTCATGTAGTCGCTAGTTTTAATGTCCCTGAGCTGGACCTCCAGGTCTATCCGTTGGTTGATCCACTGGTTGTCCCTTCCGAATACAGCAGGTTCTACTTCGACGCTGTATTGATAAACAACGCTGACTGGGATTATGAATTTGATGCATGGATCAATCTCGTTGATTCAAATGGTGATGTCTGGCATTCTGAGAGGATGGAAAGACTTGGTCTTGTTATCCCGGCACTGGCGACATATGAATACCGGTTAAGGATGTGTGTACCGGGTATTATTCCAGATGGAGAATGTATCCTTGAAGCATTTGTTGGCTACTGGCCTGACGAAATCATTGACAGTGACCAGTTTGGTTTTCTCAAGGGTGGTGAACCTGTGGCAGGTATAAGAACAAATGACCGGATTGGAGAACTGGAAGTATTGGGATGGGAAGACGTAGAAGAGAAAAATTACAGTTACAGCACAATAATTCCTTCGGGATTCGCTATAAATCACATCTATCCGAATCCGTTCAATCCCAGTACAACGGTAGAACTCTCCCTGCCATCATCAACCGAACTGCAATTAGCAGTATATAACATGATGGGTCAGGAAGTGGCAGTTCTGGCCAGCGGTAGATATACGGAAGGTTACCATAGTTTCACCTTTAACGCTAATGGAATGTCCAGCGGGATATATTTTGTCCGGGCAAGCGCAAGTGGTTACTCATCCGTAATGCAAAAGGTGATGCTGGTTAAATAACATCGATTGATTTTCAGATAAAAACGTCCGGTCCCGCCGGGCGTTTTCTTTTATATACATTAAAGTTATATCTTCTCCAGTAGATGACCGCAATTATTATCAGAACAGCAATGGAGATGAAATAATGCAAATTGCAGCTTATCAATCATCGAGGAATTTTGTTCTATGTTTATTAATCATCTCTTCTTGCCTCTTCATTGCTGATAAAGTTAGCGGGGAAGAATTTATCCTTTCAGGTTCCCAGCACTCATCAATTGAATACAAACTGTTTCAACGTATTGATCCTGTACCCGGTATCGAAGACCTCAAAGTCAGTTTTGTTATTCCGTCAGATTTTTCATCTTTAACATATTCGCAGGACATCTCAAATATTGAATTTGATTTTTCATTCCAACCCGGATCCTCAAGTACAATTGCAGACAGCCATGGTAACAAAATTATCACCTATATATGGAAACGTCCGACTAAAAGTATTACATGCGAAGTCTCATTTGATGTTACCAGCGAAGTTTTGCTGGATCGATTGGATAGTTCCACACCATTTCCCGACGCGGGTTTTCCAAAAGACATACAAGTATATCTTCAACCTACTTCTGTGGTACAGTCAAACCATCCATCTATTAAATCCAAAGCTGAATCACTGACAGAAGGTATTTCCGACCAGTATGCTGCCGTTCAGGCTATCCTCCATTACCTGGTAGATCATCTGAAATATGTCTTAATCCCCCAGAAGTTCGATGCTTTGTACTCCCTGGAAACCGGTAAAGGAAACTGCCAGAATTATTCGCACCTGGCAGCGGCGTTAATGCGTTCAGTCGGAATTCCTGTTCGTATTGTCAATGGAGTCAGTTTAAAAAAAGCATTTAACATAGAAGCCGGAGAGTATGTTCATACTTTCGAAATGGCACAGGGCCGTCATGCCTGGATAGAGGTCTATTTTGCCGACAACGGCTGGATTCCTTTTGATCCGCAACAGTCATCCTATTTTGTAGAGAACCGTTATATCAGAATCGAAGTCGGGCTTGATAACGAAGAGACGGAAAATGACGGGCTGGTGCGTTGGACTCGAAGACCAGGCAGCGGGGGTGGACAACCTGGATTTGAAGAATCCTTCAATGCCGATTTTGTCAACGATATTATAACTCTCAGTTGCGACAGGATCAGTTATCAAACCAGGAATCTGCTTTTGACACCTGAACTTGAAATTATTCAACCTGTCACTGGTATACCGGATATTATGGAAGATATTGTAACTGTGCCAGCTGAACATGATTATTCCAGGTTGGCATATACAATCCCATTCCAGGCAGGGAATGTAGAATTCCCGGTTAAATTCAATTTCCTGGCAGCGCGTTTCCTGGGTGAAACGGAAAAAACTGACACGGGTGAATTGAAACGAAATTTTATTGTAGAAACCGCTGAATATGTCACCGGTAACAGGCAATTTGCCCAGGTATTTATTCTCAGTGATCCGGTAGTTCTCCAGTCAATTGACCTCGCCCTGCACAGCTTCGGAGCAGGTGGTGATCTCTGGATAGAACTGTATGAAGATCTGAATGGAAAACCGGGTACTTTAGCCGCAACAAGTAATATAGTATCATCCGCGAATGTCTACTCGAAACCCGGTTATGATTGGGCGGCTTTCGATTTCAGCAAGAGCAGCATTGGTCTGACTCCAGGTAATTACTGGATAGTTTTGAAATATTCAGACAGCCCGATAATAAACTGGTTTTACACTTACGGCAAACCGGTAGGGCCTATTAATGGTACCCTGAGAAGTGATTCCGGAAAGAATAACTGGAACAGGGTATTACCTTATGAATTCGTTTATCGTATTCGAGGGCTTAGCCCGGAGGAATAAACTATTCCGACTTGTGCTCTATTTTAGTAATACAATTTTTTTCGTCCCCTTAAATTCCCCGCCTGCATCCATGCGGACAAAATATATCCCGCTTGACAGTTTTGACGCCTCAAACTGAACAGAGTGCCTGCCAGCCTGGAAGACACCCTCCCTTAACCTTACAACTTCTCTACCTAGAAGATCAAAAATAGTAAGCGAAATATCGCTGTCACGTGGTAGCGCGAACTGTATGGAAGCTGTCGAATTGAATGGGTTGGGGTATGGAGTATCAAGACTAAATTCTACCGGCATTTCAATTTTTTGGTCATTGACAGAATCAATAAATCTTTCGATAGTTAAATCTATCGGTATCGCTGTTTGCGGTTGAAGCGTGTTATAATAAGTGAGAATATTTGCCCTGTAAAATCCGGAAAGTAATCCTTCTCCCAGGAATGAGAGATCAATAACCTGGCTGTCTGAAGGAACTATTGTCATAGATTCGGAAGAAAGATTTATCCAGGGTACATCAACACTAAGTTCCCATGATTTAACAATATCATTCCCCTGGTTTACAACTATTCCTGTAGCAATTGTGTAATACCCTTTGTAGTCCTGGCAGATTGCGAATCCAGAAATATCGTTTTCACCAATTTCAATTGAAGCTACCTCGATCATATCACCATCAGCAGGATTCAATTTATATATAAGACCACCGTGGTTATCATAACGAGTAATTACATATAGGATATATCCATCGGGATCATCCATCCAGAATCCCATACCGTTTATTCGTTCATAAACCTCTATAATTCCAACTTCTTCCCCTGTTTCCGGATCAATTTTTATAATCTCGTTCATATAATCGGCAACATAGAGGAGGTTTTCATCGGGATGATATGCGATTGCCCTGTTCGGGTTATATGGACCCTCAAAACTAGTCGCTTCTATTCCTATTTCCGGATCAAAAGCGACAATATCTCTTCCATCACCTCCCCAGATTAGATTGCCATCAAATGCCATATCACGGATACCCACTGCGTCAGTGTCAGCCCCTGAATCCGGCTGTTCATAGGACGCTAAGAATTCACCATCGTCGCTGAATTTATAGACCATATTTGGATTGGCATGATTATTCGATCCGGTAACATAAAAAACATCGTCTACAAAAATTGCACCCTGCAATCTTGTATCACCTGTTGGTTCCGAAGCATCAAAACCGAATACCTCATCAAGGAAGCTATCCATCTCTATTACTGGATAAACCTCCAAATCAACACCCATATCAGCAGTACCGGTATTGAACATAGTCAACTGGTATTCAGCCACAGAATCTTCTGCAATATCCATATAAACTGATAGAGATTCGGGATAGACACTGAATAATCCCACATTTAATTCAATATTAAGGTCAATTGTGTCACCGTATTCTGCAACCAGGGTATCATTTACATAAAGATCGTACGGTTCTTTTTCTGCGTGAAGAACTCGATGGCCTGAAAAAAGCTCGAAATTGAAATATCCGCTGCTGTCAGTTTCCCCACCCCATTGAGTTCCGGGTATAGATAAAATCACGTCCTCAACTGGCAATCCATCATTGGCATCCGTGACATAACCCTGCACCCATCCAATCGGATCATAAGAATAATAAACCGCGCTGTCCGCCTGTACACGACCTCCGCCATAAAAATTGTCTTTCCCTTCCGCTCCAAGATCGAGTGCAGATATTTGAAGGATTGAGTCGATTTGTACCGGGAGCAGATCATCAGATTTTGACAACATCAGGCAGACAACTCCCGCTATATGAGGGGCTGCCATCGATGTACCACTCATTGTTACATAACCACCAAACGAATCCAATGAAAGAACATCTTCGCCCGGTGCGGCAATATCCGGTTTTATTAAACCTTCATGACCGCCGCCATATGGATAATCGAAGTACGGTTCTATATCCTCCCAATCACATGGTCCTACACTGGAAAAGTCAGTTAAGTTATCGTTCTCATCTGTAGCTCCCACAGCCATCAATCCACTTCTTGTCCCCTCCTCAACTTCATCAGGGGGACGCCACGGAGATGGAACATCACCAGGAACCGTAACTGAACCGGGAGGTTGTAAATGTCCACTATTACCCGTAGATTTTATGCTGACCATTCCAGCTATATTGAGAACATCATATGTTTCACGCCAGGTACTCCGGTTGGGATTCTCTTGATTGCCGAAGCCCAGTGACATGGTTGTAACATCCACTTCATGTTCCAAGCAGAAATCCAGCGCTTCCCAGACCGTTGCCTCTTCAACCCAGCCTCCCCAGTCAGAAACCTTAAGGCACATCAGGGTGGCGTCGGGCGCTACACCTGTCTCAATTCCACCCGTCCCATCACCACAAACAGTCCCGGCACAATGTGTTCCATGTCCCATGTCATCCATTGGATCATTATCGCCATTTCCGAAATCCCATCCATAATTAGGATAATCTTCGCCACCATCCCATAAGTGATCCTCCAGGTCCTCATGGTTGTAATCCACTCCTGAATCAATAACAGCAACCAGGATTCCCTCACCTGTATATCCCTCATCCCAGGCATTCTGCGCTCCGATCAGTTCAACGCTCCAGGCCAATTCGTCAAGTTCATTTACCGGTTTCGGCTCAGGCATATCAATCGCGGGTTTTGGCGGATCATCAAATACATGGTCGACATCGGGGCGGACAGCAATTGTCTCGAGTACTTTTTTAGTCGCCTGGATCTTTATTACGTTGATAAAGCTGATGGATTTGAATTCCTCAACTAATCCAGCTTTTTGCTGGTCTTCCAGGTAATCCAAAATACCTGCCTGACTTATTTCCGAGAAATTTGCCATCTCTTCGCGAACGATCCTTGTTCGTTCCTTCCTGGGATAGCCCTGCACCATCTTTTTTAGCGATTCAATATCCGGACGATCTCTCATCACTATAACAGCTGGCAGATATTCATCGGGCGATGCTTTTTCAGCCATATCTTTAGCTGATTCAGTAAGATATCCAGCTAACAGGGGATTTATAAGTGGCATAGAGAATAAGATTAACGCGACAATTACAAGGGTGCTACTCTGCTTCCAGTTCATGCTCAGCTCTTTGTAAGGAGGATTCAATTGCGAAAGAAAGCTACACGGCACAACAGAATAGATCTTATCCTAATATACAACATTTAATACTTTAAAACTTAGTCTTGAAATAAATATTACTAATTTCAGGGGAGAGGTAAGTATAAGAAATCGGCAGAAAAAATTTCACTATTGGCAACCTGAGTAAATATTCCGTAGGAAATTAGTTGAACAGGTTACCGCCATTGGAATTTTGCCTGCCAAATTCGCGGTCAGAGTTCAGAATAGGGAACGAACAGCTGTATTATTTTAATAGTACTATCTTTTTTGTCCCGTTAAACTCACTGCCTGCTACCAAGCGGACGAAATATATACCACTTGATAGTTTTGACGCATCAAACTGAACAGAGTGCCACCCAGCCTGTAATACATCCTCTTTTAATCTCACCACTTCTCTGCCCAATAGATCAAAAATAGTAAGCGATATATCGCTATCACGCGGTAATGAGAACTGTATTGAAGCTGTTGAATTAAATGGATTGGGATAAGGTGTTTCGAGATAAAATTCTACCGGTATTTCATTTTTTTGGTCATCTACTGAATCAATAAATCTTTCAATAGTCAATTCTATCGCTATCGCTACCCGCGGTTGAAGAGTATTGGTATTCGCAAAAATGTTACCACTGTACTTCCCGGACAATAATCCCTCTCCAATAAATGTTAAATCTACAACCTGGCTGTCCGCTGGAATGATTGTAAATAATCCGGGTGAAACATCAATCCAGGGAACATTTACTCCAAGTTCCCATGCCTTGACTGTATCATTTCCGGGCGTTTCCACTACGCCAACTGCGACCGTATAATACCCTTTATAGTCCGGACAGACAGCAAAGCCACCGATATCATTCGCGTCAAATTCCAGGGTAGCCACTTCGATCAAATCACCATCAAGTGGATTCATTTTATAAATAAGTCCACCATAATTATCATAGCGGGTATTGATGTAAAGGGTATATCCATTGGGATCATCCATCCAAAATCCCATGCCGTTAATTCGTTCATAGACCTCGATTATTCCAACTTCTTCTCCTGTTTCAAGATCAATTTTTACAATCTCGCTCATATAATCGGCAACATAGAGAAAGTTTTCATCAGGATGATATGCGATTGCCCTGTTCGGGTTATATGGACCTTCAAATCGAGCCGCTTCTACACCGGTTTCCGGATCAAAGGCGACAATTTCTCTTCCATCTCCTCCCCAGATCAAATTACCGTCATATGCCATATCGCCTATACCCAGGGCATCGGTATCAGCGCCCGATCCCGGTTGTTCATAGGCTTCGATAAAATCACCATTGTCGCTGAATTTATATATCATATTAGGATTCACATGATTATTCGATCCTGCAACGAAAAATACGTCATTCACAAAAACGGCCCCCCGCAGCCTCGTATCACCGGTTATTTCAGATGCATCAAAACTGTAAACCTCATCAAGGAAACCATCCATCTCAAGAACCGGATATACTTCCAGATTAACATCCAGATCAGCTGTACCGGTATTAAACATCGTTAGATGGTACGCGGCTACCGAATCTTCATCGATATCCATATAGACTGCGAGTGATTCTGGATTGACACTGAATAATCCCACATTTAATACAAAATCGAGGTCTATGGTATCGCCATATAATGCATAGAGCGTGTCGTTGATATATGGGGAATAGGGTTCTTTCTCCGCATGCAGGACACGATGGCCTGAAAAGAGCTCAAAATTGTAAAATCCACTGCTGTCCGTTTCCCCTCCCCATTGTGTACCGGGTATAGATAAAATCACGTCCTCAACAGGCAATCCATCATTGGCATCCGTGACATAGCCCTGCACCCATCCAATTGGATCATAGGAATAGTATACTGCGCTGTCAGCTTGTACACGTCCCGAGCCATAATCATTATCCTTGCCCTCATCACCCAGTTCCAGGGTAGTATTCTGCAGGATCGAGTCAATCTGGACAGGCAGGAGTTCGTAAGATTTCGACAGCATCAGGCAGGCAACACCGGCTATGTGAGGTGTAGCCATTGAGGTACCGCTCATATTCGTATAGCCACCAAACGTGTTTAAGGACAATACATCTTCACCTGGAGCGGCAATATCTGGTCGAATCAAGCCTACATTATCTCCACCATAGGGATAGTCAAAATAGGGATCGACATCTTCCCACTCACATGGACCACGGCTGGAAAAGTCTGCATATACATCCTGATCAGTTGTAGCGCCAACAGAAATAACACCGCTACGTGTTCCCTCCTCAACCTCATCCGGATGGCGCCATGGTGAAGGAACATTTCCGGGAGTCCTGCAGGATTCCGGGGGATTTGTCCATCTTTCATTACCAGCCGCAACTATATTTGTTATACCTGCTGCATCCAGTACATCGTACGCTTCACGCCAAACGGTTCGATCAGGATTCCAGCCAGTTATATAGCCCATTGACATGCTGGTAACATCCACTTCGTGCTCCAGGCAGAAGTCATGCGCCTCCCAGACCGTCGCCTGGTCAGCCTCTCCAACTCCCATTGAAACCTTCAAGCACATTAAAATAGCATCTGGTGCTACACCCGTTTCAGTTCCAGCTGTACCATCTCCGCACACACTTCCGGCACAGTGAGTTCCATGTCCCATCATGTCCTGTGGATCATTGTCATTATCTCCAAAATCCCAGCCATGATGAGGAAAATCTTCACCTCCATCCCAAAGATGATCAGCCACATCGGGATGTGTATAATCCACCCCGGAATCTATAACAGCCACCAGGATCCCCTGGCCCGTATAGCCCTCATCCCAGGCACTCTGTGCATTGATC
This sequence comes from bacterium, assembly GCA_028278125.1. The sequence continues at coordinate 41,035 of JANQEY010000128.1, forward strand.
AACTCTATACTCCAGGCCAGGTCATCCAGCTCATTGGCAGGCCTTGTTTCCGGCATTTCTATAACCTGTCGCATGGGATCTGCGAAAATCCTGTTCACATCAGATCGTGCGGCAATCTCCGCCAGCACTTCACCTTTTGCACGAATCTTTATAACGTTGATATATTTTATAGAAGTGAACTCCTCAACAAATCCTGCTTTCTGCAGATCGTCAAGAAAATCCAGTAAATCTTCCTGGCTCATCTCCGTGAGATTTTCCATCTCTTCGCGAACGGTCCTTGTCCTTTCCTTCCTGGAATAACCCTGCACCATTTTTCTCAGCGATTCGATATCCGGGCGATCACTCATGACTATAACTGCAGGTAAAAACTCGTCAGCCTTAGTTTCAGCGATCATATCTTTCATGGATTCAGCCAGGTAACCGCCTTGCGATGAATTTGAAGCGATTAAAATTAATATGAAAACTGTGATAGTTATCAGGGAGTTGTTTCGTTTCCCGATCATGGTTAGGCTCCTTTTCTGGGTACCGGAAATGATCACCCTGGATAGTCAAAGTGGCACAATCAAGAATTTTGAGAGTAACTAATATATAATAAAAGACGGAGGTAAATTCGATCTACACATAAAAATAAATAAAATATTTAGAGCGTGTAAAAAATACGGAGGTAAAAGTTAGTGCCGTCTTTCTACACAGCGAAAAACTGTCAGAGAATCGATTTTCCTCTTGACATAAGAGGAATAAATTCTTAATAGTTTATAGAAATTGCCTCCTATTGAATTTGCGATAAAACACATTTCCCTAAGTGCAATTTTAACATTAAAAGAATTCCCAAGTCCGAAAGAGGTATATGATGGGATTTAAATTTGGTGAGATCATGATTGATCTTGGGTATATAACCCAGAACCAACTTAATGACGCAATTATTCTTCAACGGAAGGGCAGAGCGAAGCTTGGTCAGGTTATGATAAGCAAACGGTTCCTGACACAGGAACAGGTCGCACATGTTATAGATTTTCAAAGCCAATCTGACGGAATAGGGAAAAAATTCGGAGATTGCGCGTACTATATGGGATTCATCTCACTCGAAGAACGTGAAGAGGCAATTAAATACCAGACAACTTCACAAGGTGTCCTTGGTGACCTGCTCGTTGATCTCAACTATATTACGGATGAACAACGCCAGGAAGCAGTAAAAAAACAGGGCGAGATGATCTGATTTAACCCTGAACCAGAAATTACCTTTTATCCCCTCCTTTTACTTTTTTAACAATAATCCTTTCAATTGACATAAGCATGAATTATTCATTTGCTATTTCTTGTTTGGGATATTTGGAGTTATTAATTATTGTTATTGTTGATATTATTGCCATATTGTGAATAAATACTACTAATCCGCACCTTCCTGAATTGCTTTTTTACAGAAAATTTCGTATATTTACAGGTCAGGGATATATACAATATGAAATCGCTCAATTTGATAAGCTCACCGTCAAAATCAATGCATGAAGATAGTTTTTACTCAAATGGGACAGGATTATTATGGAGAACCGTCGAAAAAATGAACGCAGGGTCGGCGACCGGAGAACGCATTATGAAGGACCCTGGGAAGGATGGGGTGGTTTTGACCGCCGGAAGGGAGATCGTCGCCAGGGTGACCGTAGAAAATTAAGCATGGCAAATGGCGAAAATCTTCCTGATTGCCGGAATGAAGTATAAGAATCCACAGTTTCTGTGGATTTTTTTATAATATTAATGATCTTTATATCCTGATTAAATATACCCTGTCATCCCGCCCCTGCGGGACAGGGGCACCCACGGTAAATCTTCCTTATTGCCTAATGTACTTAAATAGAAAACCCGCACTAAAGCGGGTTTTCCTTTTATACTCAAACTAGTACATTTTGAAATCAAAGCTGCACAATTACAATTTTCACCAATTCTTATTTCAACAACAACACCTTCTGTTGCGTATCCATTTTACCTGGTACAACTGCCCTGATAACATATGTTCCGCTTGGAAGGTTAGCACCATCAAAATGCAAAGTATGATACCCTGCGGGATATGGACCGCTAGCGATTGTTTTAACATGTCCACCCTCTATATTGTAAACATTGACCTTTACCCGTCCACGTTCTGCTAAGCCGATTGTAACCTTACTTTGCGAGTTAAATGGATTGGGGTAAACCGTGGCAATACTGAAATCTGTTGGAATTCCTTTATATGTTTCCTCAGGTGTGGACAAAACGAGGAAAAAAGTCCAGATTTCTGACCAGTCGCTGGTTCCTCCCGCATCGCTGAGGGCACGAATCCGCCAACGGTAAGCCATGATATTATCGAGATCATCTACCTCGATAAATACATCCTCGATTGTCTCATCTACAACAATTGTCTCATCGTTAAATTCCCAATCAGTGGCAATCTGCAACTGGTAACTGTCGGCTCCCGCTGCCGGTTCCCACATGAAGAGAACAGGAAGAGATCTGACAGGGAAAGTATCGGTTGGTATTTGCTGTGCCGGTGGTGACATTATAATTTCAAATGTCCCGTCACTTCCATCCACAACTTCCCCATCGTTCACACTTTCAATGACAATTGAATATCCCATCGCCGGTGTAAGACCGACAGGGACGTTCCACCTGAAGTAACCATCACTCGGTGTAGAAAGAGCAAGGGTTTCGATCTCTTCATCATCACGGTACAGTTTAATTGCAACGTTTTCGTCAATGTTATCAGCCCAGGTGATCAGATGAGACTGGCCACCCTCCCATCTCTGTCCACCATTGGGGTACGAAACCCTGATTGTTGCATCGACCTGTGCTGTTTCTGCCGGTGTCTCCCACTGTCCACGTCCGTATGTAGCTGCGACTATGGTGTTTGAGGGAACATGTAGCTCCATCTCGTTAACGATAACATTGGGTAGACCATCACTGAAATCTTCCCATGTCTCCCCACCGTCGGGTGAGAAATAAGCTCCTACATCCATTCCCACATACAGATGATCCGGGTTGAGGGGATGTACGAGGATGCAATTCGCAGGAAGGTTGGGTAAACCATCAGACAAGTTTATCCAGTCAATTCCACCATTTTCCGATTTATAAACCTTCTGGTCAGCTGTATAACCACCTGATGATATGAAGAGTATATTTTCGTCTTCAGGATGAAACGCCAGGTAGGTGATATTCGGACGGGGCATCCAGCGGTCAGTATTCCATGTTTGCCAGCCGTCTGTTGTATAATAGATTTGTCCGTCCCAGTTGCTGGCAAAAACCCAATTATGATTTGATGGGGCAACCGCCAATGTTCGCATCGTGCCACCACCCAGGTAACCGGTCATATCAGTCCAGTATTCGGCACGATTTTCCGTTTTATAGATGCGGTTAGTTCCCTTGTAGAGAACGCTGGGATCAACCGGATCATAAACAAATGGAGTAACCCATCCACCTTCGTTATCATTTGTACCGGCATTGGCGTCCCACCAGTTCAAACCACCGTCGGTAGTACGCTGCATGTTACCGAAATAAAACTCACCATACATCACGTTGTGATTAGTGGGATCGATGGCGCATTCCATCCCGTCGCCACCGAGTTCGGATGTCCATTCACCATTGTAATAAAGGCTTGAGCCATTATCCTGGTTACCGTTCATAGACTTGGTAACCTCATCTCCGCTACCATAGATACCAAGGCGGTAAATCTGGGTGATAACCAGTCCGTCTGTTATATCCGTCCAGGTTTCCCCGAGGTCAGTTGAATAATTGATTCCCCCGTCATGGCATGCATAAAGGATATCATTATTAAACTCAAAATTGTGCTGATCAGCGTGAACAAACGCTCCTATCTGGCCTGTCCAGTGTGCGGCTATTTCCCAGTCCACACCACCGTTAGTGGACTTCCAGATGTTCACACCACCAGCAAATACTGTATTTTCATCGTTGGGATCAACTGCGCATGTGAGATCATACCACCCCTGTCCACCGTTGTCATCTCCAGTGGCGGACCAACCCATCAGGTTAGGTTCAGTTGATTGCAATGTCCAACTTTCCCCACCGTCATCAGTCTTGTACCACCCGTAAAACGCACTGCTATTATTCGAATAGAGGGCGTGAATTACATCGGGTTCTGATTCACACAGTGCAATTGCGATCCGGCTGAAGTTACCGTTGTTGGGAAGCCCGTTGGTCAAGTGAGTCCAATTATCACCACCGTCAGTAGATTTGTAAATCCCAGTAGAACTTCTCGCGGCATACCAGGTTTCGCTATCGCTGGGATCTACTTCCAGGTCTTTAAATGTTCCTCCAACAAATACCTGCTCCCAGGTATCAGCACCGTCTTCAGTTTTGTAAATACCGTTATGCGTAGTAGCAATAAGAGTAGAAGGATCATTAAAATTCATGATCAATTTTGTAACGATCTGGAATTCGTCAACTTCCCAGGAAAGTCCCGTGGTTTCCCAGGTAGCGCCACCGTCGAGCGATTTAAGTACACCGATTGAGTATGTATCGCTCGCGTCATTATCCCCTGTAGCCAGGTAGAGAATATCCGTATCGTCAGGATCCACAGCCAGTGCGGTGACTCCCAAGACAGGCAGGTCATTCGTCTGGCAGACCCAGTTTTCACCGTGATCTTCGGTTTTCCATAGGCCTCCGGACGCGGCTCCTACCCAGAAAGTATTTTCATCTGTAGGATGGAAATTGATGCTGTTTAATCTTCCAAGTCCACCAACATAATATTCACGGGTCAGGTTTGGTCCCATCGAGGTCCAGTTTGCTTCGTCAAGTTCATCGTCGGGAAACAACTGCTGTTTTTCCAGCCAGCCGTTCCACATGTCGAGACGATCTATGTAACCATCCTCATGGACTCGGCCCTCCATGAACCATTCCCAGCGTTTAAACTGTTTATAACCTTCTCCCTTTTGCGGAGTTTTGCCTTCCCAGTATTCGTTAAAAGCCTGTTGTACCTGGAAGAAATTCGGATTCTCCTTATCAAGATCGAATTGGTTCATCCAGGGTTGAGCATTTATAAGACTTGCAAAAACAAAGAGAGAGATTGCGGTAAAAATCAAAGTTATCCGTTTCATAATTATCCCCTTTAGCCCTGATGGACAAAAAATATTTAGCACCACATCTTCTTAAAATAACACATTTTGAAGGTGAGTACCTACTCTCTTTTAGATGTATTTTTCAGACCAGTTTCAGCTATAACTGATTGAGTATTCCTCACAGAGATTAGAACTTTCGAACCATTGACATTGAATTGAAATCGGAATATATTTAAGCAGTCACTTAAATACTTTCAGGAGATAAAATAATGAAACTACACCCGTCAGAGCTATTTAAGATACTGGGTGTAGAATCAAGGATAAGGATTCTTGATCTCTTGAAACTTCATGGTCCCCTTGGGGCGAAAAAGATTTCTGAAGAGCTGGGAATTTCACCAGCAGCTGTTTCACAGCACCTGAAGGTTATGAAACAGGCAGACCTCGTTAAGAATGAGCGAAAAGGCTTTTATATACCATATTCAGTTGACGAGGAGACCCTTGGTGAGTGCCGTGTAATGATGCATAGTGTATGTAGATGCGATTGTGGGCCGGACAGCCATCAGCATGGTAAAAGATTTAAGGATGTCAAGCTTGAAGAACTTCAAAGATATAAGGAAGATCTCAAGGCGGAACTGAAAGCTATTGAAAAGAAAATCACAAAATTGAAAAAGTAAAAATTTTTTATTTAATTATTTAAGTAAACAGTTAAATACTTAAATAATTACCAGGGGGAATTCAGCATGGAGCTGGATATTAAATAAGAAACATGGAGGTTTCTCATGAGTTGTTGTCATCCGGGAAGTTCGGAAAAAATCAGAAGGCATGTGGAATCATGTTGCAGTGGACAAGGCTTTTCAAGAAGATTCGTTTCGAAAAGAGAAGAGATGGAAAAACTTGAAAAGTACCGTGACCAGTTGAAGAATGAGCTTGAAGGCCTTGATGAATTTATCAAGGAATTTAAGCCTGCGTAAGGTTATTGAATGGGTGATGGCTAAACCAGCTATCACCCATTTATTTTCGTAAGTTCAATCAAGTCTAGTAAAGCCAGCCTTCCTTAAGTAGCACACTAAATTTTTCCGGATCAGATGTTGGTTCTTTACATGAGCCGAATTTACAGACATAAACAGTCGATTTTCCATCGATAGATGTTTTTCCCGTTGCCGCGGGAAAGGAAATACCATTAACCTTTTCACCTTTTATTCCTTCTGAGGGCACCATTGTAATAACGGAATAGAATGGGAACCGGTCGCTGTAGACCTTCCTGAAATCCTGCAATAGTTTGTCACCTTTATCACCTGCCAGGATAATTTCGTGGAAGGGTCCTTCATACATTTCAACTACATCAAACCATTTTGCCATTTCCATCCCCGACCGGTTCATCATGTCTGAATACTGCCCCAGGATTTTTTCAACACTTTCACGATATTTTAAATTCCCGGTAACCGCTGAAACCTTCAGCATCACTTCCAGCATAACAGCGTTTCCGGAAGGCTCCACGTTGTCAAAAATTTCAACCTGGCGGCCTAATGGAGTTTCTATGGAGTCCGGATTATAGAAAAAAGCTCCCTCTCGGTTGCCAAAATGGTTCTCCACGTAATCCAGCAATTCCAATGTTCTTTGCAGGTGGACAAACTCACCAGTTGCGCGGAATAGTTCGAAAAATCCATTTGCCAGGAAAGCGTAATCATCGAGAACACTTTCACCGGCCACTTTGCCATTTGTGGAAGAACGTTTTAATGATCCATCCCGGTTTTTATGGTTTTCCCAGATATATTCCGCGGCTTTTTCAGCCGATTGACGATAACGATCATCGTTATAAGCGAGGTACCCCTGCGCCATCGCTGCGATTGCCAGTCCATTCCATGAGGTAATGACTTTTTTATCAAGTCCCGGCCACGTTCTTTCCGCTCGGTAACTCTCGAGCTTCTCCCGGTATTTTTCAAAAAGCCTTTCGACTTCGGATTCTTCAAGTTTAAAGCGTACAGCAACATCAGCTGCTGAATACCTGCGAGTCAGTATATTTTTTCCTTCAAAATTTCCCCGGTCGGTAACTCCCATTAACATTGCCAGGGCTTGACCATCATCTTCCCCCGCAATGTTTAAAATTTCATCCCTTGTCCAGATATAAAATGTTCCTTCTTCTCCCCCACTGTCGGCGTCATAGCTGCTGTAAAAACCACCATTCTTATCCTGCATGCCTGTAATCATGAAGTCCAGTGTAGTCCGGGCAATCTCTTCGTACCGTTTATCTTTCCAGACTTTTGATGCTTCGATATAAAGCGAAGCAATTTGAGTGTTATCATATAGCATTTTTTCGAAGTGTGGTACCAGCCAGGTACCTTCCACTGTATAACGGTGAAATCCGCCTGCAACATGGTCATGGATTCCACCTGATCCCATGTTGTCAAGGGTACCACGAATACCATTTCCCAGCTCTTCGTCACCTGTCCTGCGGTATCGATGCAGCAGGTAGTGCCAACGGAGGGGTGTTGGAAACTTCATTCCACCCCTGAAACCACCCCACGTCAGGTCGAAGATGTTTTTCGTGAGAAGGATAATTCTTTCGATTTCATCCTGGCTTACAGGAGATCCATCGGCAATTGCAGGATTGGATGCTACAAAATCATATAAACGACTTCCCTGGTTCTCTACTTTTTCTCTCTCGTTCTTGTATATATCGTTAAGCCCTTTAAGAATCTGCATGAACTGGTCAGGTGGGAAGTAGGTGCCCCCGTAGAATGGTTTCAGGTCAGGTGACAGGAAAACGGACATCGGCCAGCCCCCGCCATTTGTCAAAGCCCGGACGGCTTCCATGTAAACAGCATCAATATCCGGACGTTCTTCCCTGTCTACCTTGATATTGACATAATGTTCATTCATATAATCAGCGATTGAATCATTTTCGAAAACCTGGTGCTCCATCACATGGCACCAGTGGCAGGAAGAATAACCAACCGAAAGGAAGATCGGTTTATCTTCCAGGCGAGCGCGTTCTATCGCCTCATCCCCCCATGGATACCAGTCAACGGGATTAAACGCGTGCTGCCTGAGATATTCCGAGGCTTCATCCTTCAAACGATTGCCATTCTTTTTTATTTCTTCAACAGACCTTGACGTCGATTCTTCCATTTTGAACGATTCTCCTTTTTGCATAGCATGTTCTTTCTGATTTCTACTACATGAAGTGCAAAATATCCCCGGTATAGATAAAAAGCATAGCAATAACAATATTTGAACAGTTTTTTGCATGAGAAATTGCAATACAATTGAAGTTACATCATACAACATAGTTAAGAAAGGCTAACTTTAAGATAAGAATGAATTTTTATTTAAGCATCAAGAATCTTAATTTCATCTCTTACCAGAGAGTCGCGGTCCCCTGGTAAAACGTTCTATATAAAAAGCCCGGTAAAAAACCGGGCTTAGAATAAACCAATTTTAAAAATTTATCTTTTACCACCATGGTACACCAGTAGATCAAGTATTTTTTTATGCCCGTTTTTATCTGCGGCGTGAACAGGTGTTTTTGAACCCAGTCCCTTATCGACATTTGCGCCCTTTTCCAGAAGAACCTTCGCAATGAATCCATTGCCATTGCCGGCAGCAATATAAAGAGGAGTCCCAATGCCACTCATGGCATTTACATCGGCACCCTTTGCAATCAGGAACTCTACAACGTCATCCATATCACCTTTAACAGCCATATGCAGCGCTGTCCGTTTAAAGTTATCGGTGATATTCACTTCCAATCCATGTCTCAGGTAGAGGTCAATCAACGCTCCTTTGCTGCCTTTATGGTCTTTCAAGGCCCAATGCAATGGAGTCATTCCACCCTTTGTCTTAAAATTGATATCCGCACCGTTTTCCAGCAGGAATTTGGCGACTTCTATATCCAGGTCACTTTTGCATCGGAACAGTGCTGTTAATGAATCTGCATCCATAACATTGATATCATACCCGTTGGCGATCATCAACTGGATGATTGGCAGACGTCTGAAGACAATTGCCTGGTGCATAACTTCACGGCTGGCTTCATCATAAGCAGTCATATCTACCCCGGCACGGATCAGTTTTTCAACCTCGTTCCAATCCTGGAGTTTCATCGCCATAGCCAGTTCAGAGGGTTCAGGTATCTCTTTTTTACATCCAACACAGATGAATAGGAGTCCCAATGTCAGCAGTGCAATGATAGCTGTGAAACTTCTCCTGTTCATTTTACCTCCCATGTTATTTGTCCGGTTGAAGATATGAATTATGTGGGTTTGTTAAAAGAGATTATTCTCTCTTCAGGAATACCAATAAAAGAGAACGGACAGCCATTCGACTGTCCATTCATATTAAGAAGGAGGATCAAGATTTATTAATACTATTGCCATTTTTTAGTCGTCATCGTCACCATCATCATCGTCATCATCATCATCATCATCA
>JANQEY010000129.1 GCA_028278125.1 bacterium
CCGATGGAAATTTCTTCACGTTTTAAACCGTGACTTTCCAATTGTTTTGGAATCAGGTACTTAGTCGCAATATTGACCTTCTCATCCTCGGTGTATCCCGACAGCCGTATCACCTCCATACGATCCAGCAATGCCGGGGGAATATTAAGGCTGTTCGCTGTTGTCACAAACATGACTTCTGAAAGGTCATAATCAACTTCCAGATAATGATCGTTGAAGGCATGATTCTGTTCAGGATCGAGTACCTCCAGTAATGCGGAGGCGGGATCACCCCGAAAGTCCATCGCCATCTTATCGACCTCATCCAGTAACATCAGAGGATTTTTATGACCGACTTTTGACATACTCTGGATAATTTTACCGGGCATGGAACCAATATAAGTACGGCGATGTCCGCGTATTTCAGCCTCGTCCCTGACACCGCCTAGAGACATACGTACGAATTTCCGGTTGGTGGCGCGCGCAATCGAACGTCCGAGAGAGGTCTTCCCTACCCCCGGTGGTCCTACCAGGCAGAGTATCGGCCCTTTCAGCTTCCTGACACGCTGTTGTACCGCCAGGTATTCCAGAATACGTTCCTTAACCTTTTCCAGACCATAATGATCCGCTTCGAGGATCTGTTCCGCCTTTTGAATATCACGCGAAATCTTACTGCGCTTTTTCCATGGGACACTGACTAACGTATCCACATAATTCCTGACCACCGTCGCCTCGGCTGACATGGGTGACATCATCTTGAGTTTATTCAGTTCGGAACTGGCTTTTTCCTTGGCCTCCTTATGCATCCCCGATTGCTCAATCTTTTTGGCAAGGTCTTCAATCTCGTTCGGCACATCATCCATCTCACCAAGTTCTTTCTGAATCGCTTTCATTTGCTCGTTCAGATAGTACTCACGCTGGCTTTTTTCCATCTGGGATTTCACCCGGCCGCGGATCCGTTTCTCGACCTGTAACAGATCTATCTCCGACTCCATCAGAGAAATCAGGTACTCCAGACGCTTCTGGATATTAACAAACTCGAGAATATTCTGTTTTTCATCGATCTTTACAGACATGTGTGCCGCTATCGTATCCGCAAGCCTGCTGGCATCATCGATACCTGACAGCGACGATAGAATTTCAGGCGGGACTTTCTTATTGAGTTTCACATACTGTTCAAACTGATTAATCGAAGAACGGCTGAGAACATCAAGTTCTCTTTCATCTTCAAAATCCGGTTCCAGCAATTGTGCCGTCGCGGAAAACATCTCACCGGTTTCGATAAATTCAATAATCCTGGCGCGTTTCGCGCCTTCTACAAGCACCTTGATCGTGCCGTCCGGCAATTTCAGTAACTGCAGGACATTCGCCAGGGTACCCACATTATAGATTTCGTCGATCTGCGGCTCATCTTCCGCCGCACTCTTTTGAGCAACCAACAAGATCTGTTTATTTCCATCCATTGATTTGTCCAGCGCCTGGATTGACTTATCCCGTCCAACAAATAATGGAATAACCATATGTGGATAAACCACCACATCGCGTAATGGCAACACTGGATAGACCGTATCGAGATTTTGAGATGTCACGTTTATACCTGTTCCGAATAATTAGTCATTATCTATATGGTGGTGGCTACCGGCCATTTCAAGCACCAATATTTCAGTAGCCGTCCCTGTGATTGCCAAGAACCAAGACAGTTTGGGGATCGATGGCCGTATATGCCTGAATATTTTGTGAGACTGGAGTTAATCGGATGCCGCCTTGGACATCTCGGCACCTTCATAGATAACCAGGGGCTTCGATTCACCGTTGATAACACCGGCATCAACAACGACTTTGGTAACATTATCCATTGATGGTAAATCATACATCGTATCCAATAGCACATTTTCCAGTATTGACCGCAGACCGCGTGCGCCAGTCTTACGTTCCATGGACTTGCGTGCAACTTTTCGCAGCGCATCCTCGCGAAATTCGATTTCGCAGCCTTCCATTTCAAATAATCGCGCATATTGCTTCGTGATAGCATTCTTAGGTTCGAGCAGGATCTGTACCAACTGTTCCTCATCAAGCTCGTCCAATGTCGCCGTGACCGGTAAACGGCCCACAAATTCGGGGATCAGGCCGTATTTAATCAGATCTTCGGGCTCTACCGTCTGTAATAATTCACTCATGCTCCTTCTGTCATCCTTGCTGTTCACTTCCGCTGAAAAACCAATTCCGCCTTTTTCGGAGCGTTCGCGGATAATTTTGTCCAGACCGGCAAAAGCACCGCCACAAATAAACAGGATATTGGCTGTGTTCACCTGGAGAAATTCCTGTTGCGGGTGCTTTCGTCCTCCCTGGGGTGGTACCGAGGCAACAGTGCCTTCGATTAACTTGAGTAGCGCCTGTTGTACGCCCTCACCGGAAACATCCCGGGTAATGGAAGGATTATCCGATTTACGTGAAATCTTGTCGATTTCATCGATATAAACGATACCTGTCTGGGCTTTCTCTACATCGTAATCACATTTTTGTAGAAGCTTCTGGATAATATTCTCGACATCCTCACCGACATAACCGGCTTCAGTTAATGTTGTCGCATCGGCAATGGTAAACGGAACATTCAACAACCGCGCCAGGGTTTCAGCGAGTAAGGTCTTACCACAACCGGTTGGTCCAATAAGTAAGACATTGCTTTTTGCCAGTTCAACTTCAGATTTTTTAATCCCCGTATCAAGCCGCTTGTAGTGGTTATAAACGGCGACCGATAAAATCTTCTTGGCTAATTCCTGGCCAATGACATATTCATCCAGAATCGTCTTTATTTCATGAGGTGTTGGCAGACTGCTGCCATCACCGGTAACCGATTTATCCTGGATCTCCTCACGAATAATGTCATTACAAAGCTCGACACATTCGTCACAAATAAATACAGAGGGCCCTGCGATCAGTTTTCTGACTTCATGCTGACTCTTCCCACAAAATGAGCAATATAAAAGCCGGTCACCATCACCGTTTTTGCCCTGTTTGTTGTCACTCATGATGCACCTCAGATTGATTAAATATGATCACTCTTCTGATTTAGCGGCTTCCTTACCAACATCCTTCTCTGTCGGCAAGCTATTGCGATCGAGAAGTACTTCGTCAATCAAGCCGTATTTTTTTGCCTCTTCAGCTCCTAAAAAGTGATCCCTCTCTGTATCTTCTTTTATTTTTGCCGGCGACTGGCCGGTATGTTTGACCAGGATATCATTCAATCGCTCACGTGCTTTAAGAATTTCACGTGCATGAATATCGATATCCGTTGCCTGACCCTGAAACCCGCCTAAAGGCTGGTGAATCATGACCCGTGAATGCGGCAGGCAATAACGCTTACCCTTTTGCCCTCCGGATAACAACAATGCCCCCATACTGGCAGCCTGTCCAACACACATCGTGCTGACATCCGGTTTAATGAATTGCATGGTGTCATAGATTGCCAGTCCTGCCGATACCGAACCCCCCGGGGAATTAATATACAAATGGATGTCTTTATCAGGATTTTCGGATTCAAGATATAACAGTTGAGCGACAATCAGATTGGCAACATTATCCTCAACAGGCCCGATCAGAAACACCACCCGTTCTTTCAACAACCGGGAATAGATATCATAAGCACGCTCTCCTCTGGAGGTCTGCTCAACCACCATTGGAACCAGATTAAGCGCCTGTATTTCTTTATTTTTCATCGTCTTACTAATATCGGATAAACCGAGTCACTACTTTAGACCGAACCAGTCTGCCCTTTATTCATACACTCGTCAAACGACAAGTCCACATCTTTCAATTTCGCCTTGGAAATCACCCAGTCAATGACCTCATCTTCGAGCGCCAGTGCCTCAATTTCAGCCAGCCGGTTCTTGTCACTATAATACCAGTTAATCATGGCGGATGGATCCTGATAACTCTCCGCAAAACTTTCAATTTTCGCCCTGACTTTGACCGGATCCGCTTTTAAATCATTCTCCTTAATCAGCTCCGAGAGTATCAATTGCAAAGCGACACGGCGATTTGCCTGTTCGGTGTACAAAGAATCATCCGTGTTTTTTATATCATCGACGTTTAAACCCTGAGCCTTTAGATTTCCTTCAAACTGTTGTTTTATACGCTGTTTTTCCTGCTCCACCAGGGTATTCGGCAATTCAATGGTATTTGCATTGAGTAATTCCTTCATGATGGCATCCCTCAAGCCATTGCGCAGGGCTTGTTTGGATTCCCGTTCCATATGCTCTCTTATTTGTTCGCGAAACGCATCAAGGCCGCCTTCCTTGACACCAAATTCGATAAAGAATTCCTCGTTTAATTCCGGTAATACAGCTTCATTAACACTATTTACCGTGATCTGGAACTCCACAGGTTTACCAGCTAAATCCTGTACCTGATAATCATCCGGAAAAGTCAGATTAAGTGTGACATTTTCACCCGTTTTTTTTCCGATTAAACCGTCTTCAAATCCCTCGATCAGGCGCTTGGCACCCAATTCCACCTTGAATCCGTTTGCTTCACCACCTTCAAATGGTTCACCATCAATAGTTCCTTTAAAATCAATATCTAACGTATCATTATTGCCGGCTTCACGGGTA
>JANQEY010000147.1 GCA_028278125.1 bacterium
TAGCCTGCGTCGAACCTTTCGTTCGCCAGCTTTGCAACCTCTTGCCCAAGGACATTAAATACAGACAGTTTGACATTCTGAGCCTGGACCAGGTCGAACCTGATGGTTGTCATTGGATTAAAGGGGTTCGGATAGTTCTGGTAAAGCGCATACTTCGTAGGCATCAGTTCATTCTCACCAACGCTGTCCTCTTCATCGATAACAAGGATTGTTAAATCCATCACCGGGGTATTAGCCCAGTATGAACCTCCGAAGACAATTTCCGCGTAGATTTCCATTCCCGCTTCCAGGTCTCCTAACTCATCTGTTTTTGTCAAATCAACATTCACAGTCAGTGTATGAGTTTCACCCGGATCCATAGTTCCTTCAGTTGGCTCAAGCCATACCCATTCAGGCGGCGAAATTAGACCTTCCCAGATATCAACATAGTCATTTGTGGACTGGTTGATCGTAGTGATATCGTAGAAGTCACTCCTCCAGCCAAGACTGATTTCCATACCACCGGCAACACTGTTTCCATCAGGTGAATAGACCTCAGTTGCGGTCATGTCGTATTCGAATGTCAGAGGATCGTACCGGAAAGCATATCCACCTGAACCTTCGCCAACCTGGTAAAGCATCCAGATAGTATATCCATCACCGTCTCTCGGCATATAAGCCATACCTGAGACGCTGCGGAATTCATTGTCGATATCCAGGTTAGTGATATTACCTGATATCGGATCAACAGCAGCGAAATCATTGCCCCATTCACGCAGGTATAAAAGATCATTATCCCAATCGTAAGCGATCGCGTTTGGCCAGAAATTGACTGTTGTTACCAGCGAATATTCGGTGAAGTCAGGCGTGAACCTGTACACTTCACCGTCGGCGTTTGCACCGAACAATTCATTGGTAAATGGGCTGTAGGCAAGGTCACTGAATCCACGTCCCTCAGCGTCAAGCATCTCTGCCGGGTATTCATAGCTGTTGAACAGGAATCCCTGGTGATTGAATGAATAGAGGTAGTTCTCACCATTATTATCATCAAGGAAGCTGGCTGATATGAAGATAGTGTCTTCTGTTGTCACAGCAGCCAGGATACCATCGTTGTCAGCTGCGGTTGAAACATCATAACTGATAATAACATCCCAGACATCGTCCAGTTCATCAACCCGGGGTACCGGTCCGACGTTTCTTGGACTGGGATCGATCAGTGTTGGTCCGTTTATACCCAGGGTTTTTCTAATCTGACGACCGTTGCGGTTGTTTTTTGGTCCTGAGAACACCGCGTCAGGATTGATTCCATGGTGACTACCTCCACCCGATGCTGCTAGTGAGGGACTATTCAATACCCTGACGTAAGCATTCCAATCCAATGGACCAGTTCCGATACTTTCGAGATCGAAACTTTCATCACCGGTTGTGTCACCATAAACGTCATGGATATTAACGGTTACCTCTATTGCTGTAGTTTCCAGCTCACCATCGGGGAACAACATTGGTAGGCCGCTATCATTCGTGAAATCAAGTGTCAATGTATCATCTTCAATTATTTCAAAATCTTCCACGGTATGTGGCCAATAGTACGGATACTCGCAGATGACATTATGTTCACCTGCTGGAGCGTTCATCAGCATGTAGTAACCGTTTGCGTTAGTAAATGCCTGGAAGACCGGCACATCCTCGAGATAGACATGGGCGCCCTGCATCGGTTGGTCGTTCGCGTCCATGACAAAACCTTCAACCCAGCCACGGGCTTCACGCGGGACACCCCAGATTTCAAGATTATCAATAGCAACACCATATCCGGGTTCCCATATATTGTCATGAGCTCTGAACCTGAATGCAATATGAATGGAGTCAGCATCGTTAAATTCAGAGAGATCATATTCAACACGCTGCCACATTTGAATACTGCCTGAAAAACCAGGTTCCTGGAGTCCCCAGACATTATTATCCGGATAACCAACTTCCGGACTGACAACCGTCCATGTATCCTGGTTGTCTGCCGATACCTGTAGATTATATCCGCTATCCCAATCAAAATCGTACCAGTGATAGTAAATAACTCTAAGTTGTCCAATAACATCCCAGGCATGTGTACTCAGCAGCCAGTCTTCCTGTCCTGCCAGGTAGTTGGCATCAAGTAATGTGGCCCAGCAGTTATCAGTGTCATCATAACCGCCCTGGGGTCCGAGACCAGGTTCGCCCCATTCCCAGGTAATTCCATCCGGTTCGAAAGGATTTGGTTGTTCAGGTACCATGTTAGGTTCGAAGCTGCTCCAGAACGGAGGTTCACCTATTCTTGTGGGCTCAGTTGAGTCCTCGTTGGAAATATTTGGAACCTCATCCTTTGCAACGATTGAATAAGTGTAATAGCCGGCATCAACCACCTCCTCATCGTATTGCAGCGGATTCTGGTCAAATGGTATTGTGGCAATCATCTGACCGTCACGATACAGGTCATATTCAACCAGGTCTACAAGTGGGGTTCCGTCAGCATTTTCAGTTGGTGGATCCCAGATAATGGTAGCTGTCTGGAATGTGTGGTTTATGTTGACAATCTGTAGATCTTCCGGAGATCCAGGCTCCATGTTAAATACCATGGTCTGTTGATCACTGGGATTAGATTCAATTATTTCTTCACCGGTATCAACAGTAGCTGTCAAGTAAACAAGAATTTCATTATCCTCGAGTTCACTTCCAAGTACCAGGTCATAGATGTCCTCAGCTACCGGATCCACATTATCCTGGTTCCAGTTTGCACCGTCATCAAGTGAGTAATAGATATTAAATCCAAGAAATTCATCAAGTTCATCTATACCGCTC
The DNA here is from genome assembly GCA_028278125.1 of bacterium. The sequence continues at coordinate 2,812 of JANQEY010000147.1, forward strand.
CAACCCGGTTGAAGAGGTGCCATGGGCAAAGCGATTGATGGAACAAAACCGTAAACCGGTGATTGATGAGTAACTGCTACGGGAGAGATCGGATTTGGCTGTTCATCTCCAATTTCATCATTTCGAATCTCAAAATCGTCGACCTGGTTAAGAGGATGTGACGATAATAATTCAAGTCGAATTAACGGATCACCGTTAGTTTCATGTGCTGACCAGTTTTCTCCACCATCGACTGAATAGAACAACAATCCGCCGTAGTTTGTTTCAGCATCAACACATAACGCTTCCTGTCCAGAACTGGAATAGTATCCAATCCAGAAACGACCTGCGACATCAACAGCTTCGTTGAGAAGAACTAATCCATCCTCTGGAATTATTTCTTCAGAACTATGAATCAGGTCTCCAGGGTATCCCTGGTTGTCATTAAATACCTGGATAACGACAGGATCAGGTTGTTCATCCGGCCAATTACCCCAATCATTTTCAGGCCAGGCAACCCTCAACTCGGTTTGAATTATCTGTGCTTCACCGATAATTTCAAACGGATATGCTAATAGATTCTGCTCGTTTTCCGTTGGAACTACCCAGGCATCAGCCGCAATGCCATCATCATGCTGAGCAGTAGCAAGATGTTGATATACACCTGGTTCACCCATGACTAATCGTACACGGTCGTCAAAATCTTCATCCCAACTGACGAAATATGGTGGAGTCTCCGGGGAAATTTCTGTTACCACAAAGTCGACAATCTGGTCAAATTCCTCATCATCCCAGTTAACTCCATCCACTTGTTCATGCTCATATCCATCTGCATGACATACAACAGTAAAGGGAGCGTCCTCAATGTTGACAAGCAGTATTTCGTAGTTACCATTCTCATCGGTAGTACCAAACGAAGCCGGATCCTCCATCAGGTAGACGTGTGCACCCGGAACGGGATCCCCTTCATCGGTAGTAACTGTTCCCACTACGTTCCCGAATTCAGCAGCAAACCTGACGAGGATAGACATCTCATCATGAATATCTTCCCACGGGTAAATGCTGGCAATAGTTCCGTCTTCATTTTCAACACCGGTGGGTCCGAAATGGCCGAATTCCCAGTTGTCGGAATGGTTATAATTGAACAACATCGAGTTGTTATCGCAATCGAGAACAACCTGGAATTGTTTTTCCCAATCCATCCAGGCAATATTCAAATCAAACTGGACCACAACTTCGTTGTTGCCTTCATCAATCAACGAATAGATAGCGAAGTCATCATCCTGCATCTGTACTGTCCAATCACCATTAAACGGTACCACTGTGGCGTTTGGCAACCAGGTAGCAGGAAGATCAATCCACCAGAAATCACCGGTTGTGGTAAAACTCATCCAGCCCTTTGAGGATGCGCATAATTCATCGTAATCCTCACCATAGAACTCGAAAGAAAGAGGATCAATGGAAATCATATCGCTGCATGAGAAATTTGGCCAGTTTTCATCATCATGCAATATTTCACCATCGCCGCCTTCATCCGGATTGATCTCTGTCCAGGTATAGGGCACGACCTGGAAAATGTAACCAGGATCAGGTAAAGGTCGAGTTAGAACATCGTCAGTAAATACCAGGAAATTGTCGCCATAACCATAATCAGCGGCAATGGCGAAAGCATATTCATGGCCATTTTCCAGTCCTGTTATCAGAATCTGTTCTTCCTCGATAATACCTTCCTGTATCACGCCGTCGATTCTCAACCTGTAGCCCATGAAGTCGGAAAGCTCATCCAACTCCTGGTTGGCTTCCATGGCGGAAATGATATTATTTCGTGTATTGGTCAAACTGAACAGACGTGATTGATAGTGGCTGTAGATTTGCTGCATTCTCTCGTGAGGACTATTCACCAAGGCATCAATCGCGCGCTGAAGAGCTTCAATTTGTTGACCTATCAGTAGTAAGTCCTGTTCAACTTGATTCGCCGGTGGATCCCAGCTCAATTGAACTTCCAGGTCACCAATCTCAGCAGCCAGGGCTTGAGGTGGCATGATATCGGAAACAAATATATCCAGTGGCATATTTTCTTCATGGCATACCACGTTATAAATGTTCTGGAAATGGTTAGGTTGTGGATTTTCGTAAGATATCTCAAATGTGAATGTTCCCACCACCTGCTGACCGAAGGAAAATTCGCCATTGACATCTGTTGTAACGTTGATCTCAAGCTGAGGTATCGTAATTGTTGCAGTTGGAACAGGTGTGTCGGGAGTATCTGCAGACCAGAGGGTACCTTCAATAGTTACCTGGTCAGTCTGAGGTGCCATTGAAACGTCAACGGTGATAGTTTCACCTTCAGGCACGTATACATCAGGTTCCGTATATTCCACATAATAAGCTGCAACAAAATCTATTGTATAATCTTCAAGGTTATAGTCGGTTGGAGTTACCCTGTCAAAGTAGTAATAACCCGTTTCATCAGTGGTAGTGTACTTTTCTTCATCACCCATCAAGCGAAGAGTTACTTCAACATCCTCTATTGGATCACCGGAATCAGAATCAGTCACCAGTCCTTCAATCACACCAGGAACTGGCGCCCCATGAATTCTGAAATCATCAATTGCCACTCCGTACCGCCACAACCATTGGTCAGAAGTAGCTGCTGCCTGGAACATGAACATGACCTCTTCACCGGTATAATCACCAACCGGGAAAGCAACCTCAACCCACTGATCCGATTGACCGCTGAAACCAGGTTCCGGTATCCAATTCCAAATTTCCTGATCAAAATAACCCAGGAAAGGAACATCACCGGTATACCCGCCATCCGGTTCAAGTATTTCCCAGGTTTCTCCAAAATCTGTTGAAATCTGGAAATTATATCCTGCGAAAATATTCCAATCGTCCATGAAGTAGTCAATCCAGTGCCAATAGACAACCATGGCGTCTTCTGTACCTATATACCAGGATTCTGTTGTTAATAATGTATCACCACGATCACCATTCCAATCCATCGCACCGGTATGATTGCCATCAAGAACTGTCGCCCAGCAGTTTTCACCGCCTTGTGTGTGGTCTGCTTCAGGGCCTTCGGTTGGAATTCCCCATTCCCAGTCACCGGGAATGTTATTTTCAGAAAGAGTCCAAATCTCATGGACCTGTTCTTCATCCTCGAAATCTTCGTAATAACCGATGGGGATAACTTCGAGCAGGACATCATCGAGGGTAACATCAAATTCTTCAGCAGGAACTGTTACATTTTCAACTGTTGCTGAATAATACCCATATGCTGAGAAACTCAAGTCATAAGGTTCTGCATCAGCCGGCACCAGCACAGTGTACCAACCGGTAATATCGGTCGCAGCCCGCCATGAATCGCCATTTGAATCAACGGCAACAACCTGGGCGTTATGAACAGGATCTCCACTTGATTCATCAAGGACTACACCATTAATTCCGTTCCAATCCCAATCAGGCAGCATAAACCTGATAGATGTTTCATCCTCGATATCAGTCCAGGGATAGATGTACGCAATTTCTCCTTCTTCATCTTCTATTCCCGTTGGACCACCGTGTTCCCAATCCCAGAAATCGGCGTAGTTATAGTTGAATTGTATCGAGTTGTCCTCACAATCGAGAACTGCCTGGAATTCAATCGAAAAGTCAGTCCAGGCTATATTCATACTCCACTGAACAACTACCCTGTTATTTTCTTCGTCTACAAGGTAACAGAGAACGAAATCGTCGTCATCAAATAATGCAGTGAAATCGCCGTTGAATGGGACCAGGCTTGCGTTTGGAGGCCATTGGTCAGGAATAAAAATGAACCATTCATTTATGGAATCCGTGAGACTCATCCATCCTTTGGTACAGGCGGCAAATTCATCGTACTCGATTCCAAAGTAATTAAAAGTGAGTGGTTCAATTGACGTTAACTCACTACAAATGGGATTCGGCCACTGATCGTTATCTATCAGGATTTCGCCATCACCGCCATTATTCGGATTTATTTCGATCCATTCATAGTCTACTACATCGACGAGGTAATCACCGGCAGGCATTGGACGCGCTTCAAACGGCTCTGACCAGGCCAGGTATTCTTCGTCGTAACCGTAATCTGCGGCTACCTGGAATGTATAAAGTGTACCATTGAGCAGGTTGGGGACAGTAAAGCTCTCTGCCTCTATATAATTGTCGAGAATTATCTCAGTCCCGTTTGGCAAAATCTGCTTAATTCGGTATCCAATATAATCGGTTATCTGGTCAAGTTCGCCGCCATGTTCCAGGATATTGCGCATAGACCTGGCGCGGTGAATTTTCGTTTCGAAAAATTCAATCTTACGATTCTTTTCTTCCTGGCTAAGATTTGAAGCATTTACACGATCGATCGCGATTAGCGCTATTTGTATTGTTTCATCAATCTCTGCTAATGTCAAATCCGGTTGGTGATTAGCGGGTGGATCCCATGACAGGGCAACCGAGCCATCTTGAGGTGTACCGGTCAGGTTACCCGGTTCCATTATTTCCGGCAGTTCGAAATTTAATGGAATAGCGTCTGCGTTTATTTCAACATGGGTCAGCTCAAGGTTGTGATACCCCTCAGACCCTACGGGAGTGTGCCCGACCTGGACTGTATATAATCCCTGTAGTTGATCACCAAGGTTAAATACCCCGTTGAAATTCGTAACAGCCCACTCACCAAGCTGAGGGAGCGCTACAACAACACCCATCAGTGGCGTATCCGGGGTATCAGCTGATACCACTGTTCCACCGACTAAAACCTCAGTAGTCTCTTCATCGAGTGCAAAATCCTGCTCAATTACATCCTCTTCAAGAACTTCGATGTCTTCTATAGTCTGGGCAATATATCCAGGAAAATACGCCTGTAGGTCAAAAGTGTTTTCTTCACCTATGGCTATCGAATATTCACCAAGATCATTTGTAAAAACTGTTTCAAGAATATCTTCAGTGTCAGCGTAGTAAAGAACCATTTCGGCGCCTTCGATGGGATCACCGGTGTTCACATCGGTGACAACACCATTTATGAAAGCGTCTTCAAAGTCGGAAAACTTAATTGCCAGTCCACCGAATGGATAATCAGCAGGCATTTCATTGTTAGATACTTCCAATCCGATTGTACCATCTTCGTTTTCGATACCGATTGTTTCACCACCATTAAAATTGTCAGGTCCATTAAAACCTTCGTTATACATCATTAAAATGGTACCGTTATCGAATAGTTGAACCTGGCAGGGGGCGTTATCATGTTCAATCTGGACAACAAGCATATCGTCCATTGTTTCGTAGTATGCTGTACTGTACCAGTCGACGATAAAATCATCCCAGTAAAACGCTACAAGGTTATTAGGTTCAAAAGGATCCGGCAGGTTTGTATTTGTCCAGTTGACATTGGTTGATGTGAACGACAACCAGCCATGGGCGCATAGATAGAATTCTTCATGGTTTTCACCGTAGAACGGGAACTCAAATCCTATATCGAATGGACCGAGTGTGATATCATTGTCCAGACCGGTAATCATTTCGCCCGTATCGCTGATATCTATCCAGTTAAATTCGGGACCATCATCTTCCTGCGAGTCAACATATTCATAACCGAATTCATCAGGCCCACCACGTTCATCAAGTTCATCGTTAGTGTTGTCTGGACGAATGATACCTTCTTTGACTAAAAGAGTATTTTCTTCCTCTGAAAGTTGATCGCCGTCTAATAGTTTAGTTAAAGCCGATTCTACTTTCTGATAGTATAAAAATCGACGCTTTTGAATTGCGCTAGGTTTATCGATGCTGTTTTTCAGCTCTTTAACCGTTGCAATTTTAGATTTTATTGCGTCTAAATTTGATTGTGCTGCCAATGAGGGAATGTCAGAGGCTGCTAGAAAGGGGGCAAGTGTAAAGAGAAGGCCCACCACTAAGATACAGTTCAAGATTCTCATGCTTTGCTCCTACTATCAATTGAACATTGTTCTCAAGGTAATGGAAATCCGTGCAAGTAATTTATTTGTTTAAAATTCCTTCGTGTGGAGTGCTTCAAAGAACAAGTGATTATATTAAACTACATAAGTAAATTGTTGTGAACAAGCCTCACCGAGACCCTTTAAATAAGTACAAACATATTTAAAATGGCAATCCATAGAGTTTGAATATCGCATATCCTCAAAATATTATATTTAAAGAATTATTATTTATGAGATTATCGTTTTAGGTCTATTCTTCTAATATCTTATTATTATTAATATTATATATAATATTATCTAATATTCTTCTCTTTCAAATATTAAGTTGATTGAAAATGTTCGATCCTTTTTAGTGTTGGGTATAGATCTGGTTCCCCTGATTGGAGCCCGGAGCGTCAGCAGAAATTTTATCTTGCTTCAATTGCTCGAAAAGGATACCTTATTTGCCTTGAAAAGCGTTATATTGTTAACGCGTTGAAATACATGGGGCAGTAGCTCAGTTCTGGTTAGAGTATCGGCCTGTCACGCCGAGGGTCGCGGGTTCGAGTCCCGTCTGCCCCGCAAAACGTAAGTCTCAGTAAACACCTTGTTTACTGAGACTTTTTTATTATACCCAGAAAATATATCTCTTGTGATTCTGTTTCTCCGGAGATAAATGTTGAGTTCTCGTTTGCAAGTAAACACTTGCTTGCATATATTCGGTCCATGGATAAGCCAGACGATCAAAAGAAGGTCAGGAAATCAACTGAGATCAGGCAGAAAGAAATCATTGATGCTGCCGCCCGGATATTGACTAATGAGGGTGCTAGTCATTTCACAGCAGACCGGTTGGGGGAAGAGGTTGGACTGGCAAGTGGCTCGCTCTTCCGTCACTTTGAGTCAAAGGAAGATATTCTGGATGGTATTGTTGACAGAATAGAAGAGATTATTTTCTGTGATTTCCCTCCTGAATCTGACAATCCCATTGAGCGTCTTCGTCTTTTCTTTATGGGAAGGACACAAGCTATCGTCAATTACCCGGAGTTTTCCAAGCTCTTGATTACAAGCACACTGATTCCCCGCGGAGGTAGCAATACCAGGGAAAAGCGCCTGCAAGAATTTAAACAAAGATCAAAAGATTTTTTAAGATCATGTCTGAAAGAGGCCAAAGATGCAGGATTGTTGGCTGAGGATATATCGTTCCAGGAAAGCACGATCCTGGTTCAGGGTGCCATTAGTGCTATAGGCCAGCTGACAATCAGTGCTGATGGATTTCAGGGTGAAGATGACTTGATAGAACGTGTCTGGAATCTGCTTGAAAGATCACTATCGAGAAGATAGAAACATAAAACATTTTAATTAAATGAAAGGATATTAGAAGATGGATATGTTCTGTTATCAGTGTCAGGAAACCGCTAAGGGTTACGGTTGCACGAAGATCGGTGTTTGCGGCAAGACACAGGTAACTGCCGGCCTGCAGGACCTTCTGATTTATACTCTGAAGGGAATATCTATATGGGCAGATAAAGCCGATGAATATGGTAAATTTGATAAAGATGCAGCCATATTTATCAGTGAAGCTCTTTTTGCCACGATAACCAATGCTAACTTTGATGATGACCGATTTGTTTCACTCATTAAAGAAGGATTAGAAGTTCGTAGTCGTGTGCAACAGAGCTTCCAGAGTATCGATAAGAAAGAGAAGAATAAAAACTTTAATGAAGAGCTTCATGACTCCGCAGTCTGGTTTTCGGATGATGTCGATTCTTTCCAGGAGAAAGCCTCGGAAGTCAGTATACTCTCAACCGAAAACGACGATATTCGTTCGCTGGGAGAGTTGGTCACTTACGGCTTGAAGGGAATGGCTGCCTACGTTGAACACGCGGCAGCACTGGGTTACCAGGACGACGATATCTACCGCTTCTTTTTTAAAGGTCTTGCATCTACAACTGCGAACCTTAGCATCGATGAGATGATCGGTATGGTCATGAAAACGGGTGAAATGGGTGTAGCTGCGATGGCTCAGCTTGATAAAGCTAACACTGAAACCTATGGCAATCCGGAAATTACGGAAGTAAATATCGGTGTACGCGGTAACCCGGGAATTCTAATTTCAGGACACGACCTCCGTGACATGGAAGATCTTTTAAAACAGACAGAAGGTACGGGTGTTGATGTTTACACGCATAGCGAAATGCTCCCGGCTAACTATTACCCAGCCTTCAAAAAATACGATCATTTCGTTGGTAATTATGGCAATGCATGGTGGCAGCAGGGCAAAGAATTTGCATCCTTTAATGGGCCGATTCTGATGACTACTAACTGCCTTATTCCAGTTCGCGACGAGTACGAAGACAGGATATTTTCCACCGGCGCAGTTGGTTATCCAGGCGTTAAACACATTGCCAATAGAACTGATGGTCAGATGAAAGATTTCTCCGAGCTAATCGAATTGGCTAAAACCTGCTCGCCACCTGAAGAACTTGAAACAGGTACGATTGTTGGTGGATTTGCGCACAACCAGGTAATTCAACTAGCTGGAGATGTTATCGAAGCTGTGAAGTCTGGCGCTATTAAAAGGTTTGTTGTTATGGCTGGTTGTGATGGTCGCCAGAAGTCGAGATCCTATTACACTGACGCCGCCGAAGCACTTCCTGAAGATAACGTTATTCTTACAGCCGGGTGCGCGAAGTATCGTTATAATAAGTTACAGCTTGGTGATATTGGCGGTATTCCACGGGTGCTTGATGCTGGCCAGTGTAACGATTCATATTCGCTGGTTGTAATTGCGTTGAAGCTTAAAGAGGCGTTCGGGTTGGATGATATTAACGATCTACCGATATCTTATGATATTGCGTGGTATGAGCAAAAAGCGGTTATTGTGCTACTTGCCCTTTTACATCTAGGTGTAAAAAATATCCAGCTGGGTCCGACTCTGCCGGCATTTCTTTCGCCTAATGTTGCCGGGGTTCTGGTAGACAGGTTCAACATCCGGGGAATCCCGAATGATGAGGAAGCAGTAGAATCTGAGACGGAAAAACCCGCCCTGGTTTGAACCCGATTATTTAATAATCACTAAAGAAACGGAAATCCCCCCAGTTCCTTCAGTTGGGGGGATTTTTCTTATCTTAAGCAATACCCTTACGAAAAAGTATGGTTCTGCTTATAAGCTATTTTAACAAAACAACCTTCCGCATCTGACTAAAATATCCTGGTACGTCTACACGTACCAGGTAAATACCAGTCGATAAAGTATGTCCTTCAAAAACAAAATTATGGTATCCAGATGAATATTCACCATTTGAAAGTTCGATGATCTGCTGACCGACTAAATTAAAAACATTAATCTCTAAGAATGCTGGCTGAGGTAGTCCTACCTGGATTGTTGTAGAGGGATTAAAAGGATTCGGGTAGATGGAAGATACTTGATAAGTGCAGGGAATGTTATTTATTTCAGTTTCCCAAACCGGGTCGAGCTCAATAGTGAAGCTGAAAACCTGGTCTGCCCAGGTGGTATTCCCTTCTTCATCCCTGGCCGCTATTGACCACCAGTATTCTGTGCCATTAATGCCGTTAAAGGTATAACTGGTCGATGTCGTACTGTCGATTACACTGTTTTCCAGGTCATCAGGATTATCTGAAACAAAAACCCAGTAGGCAGAGAAATTATTATCGGGATCAGTGGTTTCTTCCCATTCCAGTGTCACCTCTTCTGATTCCACCGAACTTCCACTGTCAGGCAGGAGCAGGCTGAAAGGGATGGGAGCCAGTCCATACAAATCGTTGGCATACCAGGCGACTTTATCATCATTTGTCGATGCTGACAGAACATCCAGGTCTCCGTCACCATCAATGTCGCTTGCCTGTACGCATCTTACTCCATCAGTACTGTCTGAAATAACATTTTCTAGTCCGAAGTTACCAAGACCATCTGTATTTTCCCACCATGAAACTTTATCGCCTGTACCCGAAGCTGCAAAGACGTCAAAATCTCCATCATCATCAATATCTACACTGTAGACATAGTAGGCGGCGTACATTGTGTCTGAGATTATTTGTTCATTGCCAAACGTTCCTTCGCCGTCAATATTCTCATACCATGCAACTTTCCAATCACCTTCAGCTGCAGAGAGAACATCATTATCACCATCGCCGTCAATATCCACACTGTAAACGGAATAAGCACCCATCGAATTTGCATTTATAACCTGTTGAGGACCAAAGACACCTACACTATCAGTATGCTCATACCATGCTATTTTATCGTCATAATAGGAAGCTGAGAGGACATCGAGATCATTATCCCCATCGAGGTCAGCACAATAGATACTCATGGGTTGATCAGCGGCAGTAGATATGACCTGTTGTGGTCCGAAAGTTCCTGCACCATCCGTGTTCTCATACCAGGCTACTTTATCAACAAAACCTGTTGCTGACGCTGAAAGGACATCCAGGTCCCCATCTTCATCTAGGTCAGCGGTAATTACATAATTCGCACCCTCCGCCTCCTCAGTTATTAACTGTTGAGGTCCAAAATTTCCTGTACCGTCAGTGTTCTCGTACCAGGCTATCTTGTAGTCAAAAAATGACGCTGAGAGGACATCATAATCACCATCACCGTCAAGATCAGCGCTGTGAACACATTTTGGGTAGTCTGTCTCAGTGGATATTACCTGGAGCGGTCCAAACGTGCCAAATCCATCAGTGTTTTCAAACCAGGTGATTCTATCGTCATCAATTGATGCTACAAGAACATCGTTGTCCCCGTCTCCATCCAGGTCGACACTATTGACAGAATTTGGCCTGTCTGTTACGGTGGTAATGATAATTTGATCACCAAATGTTATTGCGAAAGTGATATTGGAATAAATACAAAAAACCGTACATAAGCACATTAAAAACAAAAATCTCCATTTTCTCATGTTTCATCTCCCATTGCGAGTAAATAATTAGTTTTTAGCTGCAAATCGGTGATCCGTTAAAATACAGTTTAAGGAAGGGCGCTTATTGTTATAGCTTTTAGAGTTTAGCTGGTCAAAGCTAAAATTTGGTTTTCAGCAAAGTCAAGTGAAAATGGGATTGTGGAAATTTTGTTAGTCGCAGATATTAATCCTCAGGAACAATTGCGTGGTTCGTAAATCCCCACTCATCTCCAAAAACAGTTTCTTTCAGTGGTCTTCTTTTTCGAGGTTTTATGTCCCGATTTGCTATTTCATCAGGGAGAGTCAATGATTTACCGGTATATCCAATTGCGATTGCAGTAACTGCTTCATATCCATCGGGTATATTATATAGTTCACGGGCTTTATCTCGACGAAAACCTGCCATCTGGTGAAGATGAATGTTCCTGGATGTTGCTTCGATACTCATGTTTGCCGATGCCTGACCAAGGTCATAGTGAGCGTGTCTATTGGGCTTTCCATTCCTTAGGAAAGTATTACTTGCTACCGCTAAAACAAGAGTTGAAGCGTATTTTGCCCATACCCGGTTGGCATCATTAAGGCAGGAAAGTATCTTTTCAAACTGAACAACCTGATCGCGAGTAGCCACAATATATCGCCATGGTTGCTCATTGAAGCATGATGGCGCCCACCTCGCAGCTTCAAATATCGCTTGAAGATCTTCATTCTCAACCATTTTATCGCTGAAAGAATATGGACTCCAGCGATCTCTTATTAAATTATGAACAGGATATTCAGTATCTGCTATCTTCAGTTTATTCGATTCATTTGTTGAGCTCATTTTTATCTCCGGTTAATCATTGGATAATATATTCTTTACACTTCTTAGTTAGTTCTTTGTTGCTTACGATAAATCAGTAGAGAATTGATTCGAAAAACTTCGATGTTCCTGTTTGCAGAATTTCATTGATAATTTTTTCAGTTGTTTTTCCCACACCCTTTATCGTGGTAAGGTCAGTCACCTGTGAAACTGGTTCATTTAATTTTGAAACTGACCATGCTGAATATTTGTAAGGAGACGGTCTTCCATCAGATCTCAACAGGTAATCAAGATTCTCCAGGATAACTTTTACCAGGTCGTTTTCGTCAAGGATATCGTTGTAAATGTGCGTTGGAATCTTGCGAGGAATTTTATATTTCTTAGCTGCCCGATTGAACTCCCTGGAAATAGTTGTATAGTACTCACTGCTTGCCGATCCCCATTTATCACCAGGATACAATTCTTCATAACTGGAAACCTTATCAGGATAATATTTTTGCAGAATGTCGAGGAAGTATTTTTTCTGTCTTCCATCCTTCAGGGTCATACCGCCGAACTGGACAAAATCTACACCGGATTCTTTTGCTCCGATCATCACTTTTTCGATAAACTCATGACTGTCTGTTACGAGTGGAATTACGGGCATCAGGAAAATACCGGTTGGAATACCTTCATTTTTTATCCGGGTCAGTGTTTTAAAACGGTGGGAGGGAGGTGAACATCCCGGCTCGAATAATTTACTGAGGTTGTCATCAGCCGATGAAAAACTCATGCTGAATATTACCCGACACTTTCTGTTGATATTTTTCAGGATATCTATATCACGTTCTGCCAGTGAGGATTTTGTCAGGAGATGTACAGGGTAATTAAATTCCTCGATAACCTCTAGGACTTTTCGGGTAAGTTCGTATCTCTTTTCCAGTGGCTGATAGCTGTCGCCGACACCACCGCCAATCATAATGAAGGATTTTTTAAGTAGTTTTCGTTTTCGATGTGGATCAAGGGCACGACGTAATAATTCCGGAGCATTGGTTTTAACAACTATATCTTTCCCGAATTCACCTTCTACATAATAACCCTCAGCCCTCCCGTCGCAATAGGCGCAATTATGACTGCACCCCCTGTAAATATTCATTCCATAGCGGGAGAGGAACCAGGAATCAATTGTTTTGTGCTTGTTGAGGATGCTTTTTGCTTCTATTTCAGTTACATCCACGGTTTAACGGTCTTTCCACGCCGGTAAGCGAGACATCATCTCTTTTACCATTTTTTTCGCCGGCCGTTCAGCCAAACCCTGCGAGACTACCATAAATGCGGTCATACTTTCCAGGGCTTCTTCGTACGATTTCATCGATCCATCATCACGAGCGCAATGGATACAATATCCTTTTGTAGGATCGCTCATGGCGTGGTCTTCCGCATTTTCCATCGGCATACCACAGGATATACAAGTAGCGGACATAATCTTCTCCCTATTTTAATCTTTGCGAACCATGTTCAGGAAATAGTCAATTAGTTCATCACCTTTTTCTTCAAGCACGGATTTACCCGGCGCGAAAAGATCACGGTTTACAAGATAATGATGTACTAATCCAAGCCAGGAATTAAAAACCAGGTGCAGCGGCATCTCTTTTACCTGACCTCTTTCAATTGCTGACTTAAACACAACTCTAAAGTGATAAGCAAGCGCGGATTGTATTCCCAGGAGTATTGCCCTTGAATATGCCGGTAGGAGGGGGCTTTCCACCACAAGGCGGCAGTAGAAAGGTTCATTTTCCGCGAGCCCCTCAAGGTGCGCTCGTAAAACCTCTTCAATCTCAGCGCTGTTTTGCACCAGGTCATGAATCCTGTGTACTACCTTTTTCGAATATTTCCCTATTGCCGCCGCTATAAGTTCATCCCGGGAGGGGAAATGGGTAAACACGGTTCCATGTGATACACCGGCAGCTTCGGCAACATCCAGGGTTTTTGTTTCCATTATCCCCCTGGATGAGATCAACTTGAAGGTTGCTTCCAGTATTACTGCCCGTGTCTGAAACTTCTGGATAATTCTTTTATTCATGATCTTGATGAGTGTATGCTCATTGAGTGATTGCTCAATTATAATTATATTTTATATCGATGTCAAGATTTTCGGCTAGATCTGAATTGTTTACGGAGCTCCAGGGATGAATGATCCCACTTCCTTTAGAGTGTTTAAACAAGTATATTGATTCGATTTGAACAAAGAAAAGTAGGGTTTAATCAGGACATTTTAAGGAAGCAATGTCTTTACATTAACCCTGGGGAAACTGGTTGATTTTTAAATAATAACTTTTTACATGTTAAAAACCCGTTTCCAGGCCTCAACGATTGAAAGCGTTGGGGATTTTTATGGTCAAATCTTTAAGCTTTAATAACGGTTTATTAATAATTTAATCAGATCGGTTTTTTACAAGGATCCTGATATTTCTTTGTATTACGAAAACCGGTCATTTTTAAGAAGGGAGGGCAGAATGTCTGCAGCAACATCTCAAGCTTTCCTGGAGAAGGAAGCAAAATACGGGGCGCATAATTACCATCCACTTCCGATAGTTATTGAACGTGGTGAGGGAGTCTGGGTTTGGGATCCTGAAGGAAACAAGTACATGGATTGCCTTGCCAGTTACAGCGCTTTAAACCAGGGATACGGTCATCCGAAAATCATGCAGGCGGCTTATGACCAGCTTAAAACAGGTGTAACCTTGACAAGCCGCGCGTTTTATAACACCAAACTGGGTGAATTTCTTGAACTGACATGTGAGTTGACCGGACATTCCCGTGCTCTTCCCATGAACACCGGAGCCGAAGCTGTAGAGACAGCGATAAAGATGGCACGTAAATGGGGATACGAGAAAAAGGGTATCGCACAGGATAAAGCTGAAGTTATCTGTTTTAATGGAAACTTCCACGGTCGTACGACAACGGTTGTCAGCTTCTCCTCGGATGCCGATTACCGCAAGAACTTTGGTCCATTTACACCAGGTTTTAAGCTTGTAGACTACGGTGATTTCGACCAGTTGAAAGCAGCGGTCAGCGAGAATACAGCGGCCATCCTGATTGAGCCGATCCAGGCTGAAGGTGGAATCCTGATCCCGCCGGCAGGTTATATGCAGAATGTTTACCAGCTTTGTAAGGATAATAATATCCTTTTCATGGCTGACGAGATCCAGACCGGTTTGGGACGTACAGGTAAATTGTTTGCCTGTGATCATGAAGATGTCCATCCTGATGTATATATGCTCGCCAAGGCTATCAGTGGTGGATTTATGCCGGTCAGTGTTGTTACTGCTGACGCGGAAATTATGGATGTCTATACTCCCGGTATCCATGGCAGCACATATGGCGGGAATCCATTGGGCGCGGCCGTAGCAGTTGCGGCTCTGAATGTCCTGGTTGAAGAGAAACTTTCCGAACGCGCTCTCGAACTTGGTGATTATTTCACTTCCAGGCTGAACGCTATCGGTAGTCCTCATGTAAAGGAAGTTCGTTCCAGGGGATTATTGATCGGTGTCGAAATAAAAAGTGAAAGTGGTGCAGCCCGTCCTTTCTGTGAAAAACTGAAAGCAAAGGGAATCCTGGCGAAGGAAACTCACGACAGTGTAATTCGTTTTGCTCCGCCACTTGTTATCTCCAAGGAAGAAATTGATTGGGCGCTGGAAAGAATTGAGGCAGTTTTGACTACCGAGGCACCGGTCTAGATTGCTCAAATAAGTGACTCCAATTTTTATATGTTTTTATTATAGCCCGGGGATTGATACCCGGGCTTTTTTATATTTTTATTCGCTTGCAGTTAATCATTAGCCTGTTAGTGTATTACATTCACCTAATAAATAATCGAGCAGCGCCGATTATAGAAGTAACAGGATATTGAATAGTTTTATCGACCGAATCTTTTTCTATTAACCGCGATCTATTGGCGACAACAAAGCGAGAGTAATCATGCCTAACCGCCGAATCCATACATTTCATGTTTTACCTAAGCTTCCCAAAAAGCTTCAACGATTGACCGAAATTATTTATGACCTGCACTGGACCTGGAGCCACGAAGCCATTGACCTCTTTCGAAGACTTGATCAACAGGTATGGCGAAGTGTAGGTCAAAACCCGGTTCAACTATTGGCACGTCTGCCACAACAGGTTCTGATAGAGGCAGCTGAGGATGAAGGATTTTTAAGCCACCTTGAACGTGTCTGGCTGGATTTCGAAGTATATCGCAATGAAAGAACCTGGTATCAATCAACATTCGGCGATCAAAAAGGATTAAAAATTGCATATTTGTCTGCTGAATTCGGACTGCATGAGTGTGTCCCGATCTACTCCGGTGGTTTGGGAATATTAGCCGGTGATCATCTCAAGGCAGCCAGTGACCTTGGTGTTCCGATTGTGGCGGTTGGATTGATGTACCAGAAAGGCTATTTCCGCCAATATCTCAATGCGGATGGCTGGCAGCAGGAAACCTACCCCGAGACAGATGTATTCCACACGCCAATAAAACTGATGCGTGATAAAGACGAAAAACCATTGGAATTTACAGTCCGTGTGGGTCCAAGAGATGTCAGGGTTCATATCTGGCAGGCACAGGTTGGGCGTGTTGATTTATACCTGTTGGACACAAACGTCCTTGAAAACGTTCCTGAAGACCGTCGGATCACTGAAAATCTTTACGGCGGTGATGCTGAGACACGTGTCAGGCAGGAGATAGTTCTCGGGATCGGCGGTATCATGGCACTGGGACTGCTGGGAATAAAAGCAACAATCTTCCACATGAACGAGGGGCACAGCGCATTCCTTGCCTTGGAACGAGCCCGTCTCCTGATGAACGAATATAACCTGAGCTTTGCCGAGGCGAGTGAAGCGGCAAGAGCGTCACATGTATTTACCACTCATACCCCCGTTCCGGCTGGAATTGACAGGTTCAGCCATGACCTGGTCGAGAAATATTTCCATGATTACTGGCCGATGCTTGGATTGAACAAGGAGCAATTCTTCGCACTTGGCGGAGCAACAACCAGCAAGACAAATTCCCAGTTTAACATGGCTACTCTTGCGATAAACTTATCCGCGTTCACAAATGGTGTGAGCGGATTGCATGCTGAAGTGAGCCAGGAGATGTGGCATCATCTCTGGCCGGAAGTTGATCCCTATGAAAGCCCTATTTATCCTGTAAAAAATGGTGTTCACGCTCCAAGCTGGATTGCCGGTGAAATTCGCTTGATTGTCGACCGGTACCTTGGTCCCAAGTGGATGGAAACCCCGCGAGAGGAACGTATCTGGAGACGAATCAAGGATATTTCAATCGAGGAACTCTGGCGTGTCAGGAACCGTCTGCGTGAACGTCTTGTGGCATATGCCAGGAGACGTCTGCAGCATCAGCTGATCCATCGTGGTGAACCTCAGACGACAGTGGAACAGGCTCGGGACGTCCTCGACATGGAAACCCTGACAATCGGGTTTGCTCGCAGGTTTGCTACCTATAAACGTGGCAACCTTCTCTTTAAAGATAAAGAGCGGCTGAAAAAGATTCTCACCAATCCCAAGATGCCTGTTCAATTGATCTTCGCGGGTAAAGCGCATCCGCAGGATGATCCCGGGAAACAGGTTATCCGTGAAATTGCTCACTTCGCACGTGAAAAGGATATGCGCAGCAAGATAGTCTTCCTTGAGGATTATGATATTTACGTAGCGCGTCACCTGATACAGGGTTGCGATGTCTGGCTGAACACTCCGCGCGTCCCCTACGAAGCATCAGGAACCAGCGGGATGAAAGCTGCCATGAACGGTGTCCTTCACTGCAGTACAGCTGACGGTTGGTGGGCAGACGTTTATAACCCGGAAATCGGTTGGGCAATCGGGGCTGGCGAAACGTATGATGACCTTGATTACCAGGATCTCGTTGAATCTGAAGCGCTTTATGATCTTCTTGAGCAGGAAATGGTTCCCCTGTTTTACCGGCGTGACAAAAACCGGGTCGCCCGCGCATGGACTGAGATGGTGCTGAGGATGATGGAGATTGTCTGCCCGATGTACATGACCACACGTATGGTCGATGAATATACTACCATGGCCTATGTACCCAGCTTTAACCGCGCGAAACGTCTTGGCAAGAAGGATTACCAGCAGGTAAAAGATCTTGTTGGCTGGCAGGATAAGGTGCGTGGAGCATGGAAGGATGTAAAAATTCTTCACGTTGAGCAGGAAAGGGATGTGGAGTTATTCGTTGGCAGCCAGTTGAATATTTCAGCGGTTGTCCAACTTGGTGACCTGAAACCCGAAGATGTCCAGACAGAAATATATGTTGGAACAACTTATGGTGACCGGAGGTTAGCTGAGGGTAAGGGTTATCCATTGAAGTTCGAAGAGATGAATGAAAACGGTCACGCTGTATTTAAGGGTGGAGTAAAGTGTGAACAGTCCGGAAATCATGGATATTCCGTGAGAGTCCTGCCAAACCATGCTGATCTCAACCACCCGCTGGATCTTGGATTGATTGAATGGGAATAGGGGGAGGAATTGGATAAGAACCAGAATGACGACCCTGTAAACGATAAGGATAATAAAACCCAACCACTTAATGTCGAGTGGATGAAAATCGGCAATAAGCAGAACGAACGCCAGAAGGAACTGAGGAAAGTTCTTTCCGGTATTCCTCTGTTTGAAAATCTTTCCCGCAACGACTGGCGAGAATTGATCCCTCTCTTTCATGTCCGTGAATACAAGGATGGCGAGATAATTTTCGAGGAAGGTACTCCCGGGCTTGGGATGTACGTCATCCTCGATGGTGCGGTTAGGGTGCTCGGCGCGGAGAAACAGGCAGAGTTGCAATACGCGACCCTTGGTCAGGGTGATTTTTTTGGCGAGATGTCCCTGATAGATGAAGTTAAACGAAGTGCAACCACGGTCGCGTCCGGATCATCAAGACTGATAGGTATCTTCCGTCCCCAACTCCAGCAGATAATTCATCATCGCCCGAAACTGGGTGTAGTATTATTGGAACGACTTGCCGGGATAGTCGCCCGGCGTCTCAGGGAAGCAAACAGGTTACTCGAGGAAACAAGAAGACAGATTGACAGCGAGAAAGCTTGATGCTGCACTCCGAACCGTTAATCAAACCAACCTACCGCCGTCTGTTCCTTCTGATAATTGGACTGGCACTGCTGGTTTTTCTCATCAGGATCTACGATGAAATCAGCGATCTTGTCGTTGTCATCGTTATCTCCATTGTCCTTTCATATGTCATCCGTCCCGCGATGGTTGAGCTGGAAAGGAAGGGAATACAACGGTTGTATTCGATCCTCGGCTTTTTCCTGCTCGGTTTTGGCGTAATCAGTATTACCCTGCGGTTCCTTATCCCTGTCCTGATAATCGAAATCCAGTCTTTAATCGAGAACCTGCAGCGGCTTGATATTGATCGTTATACAGCCGATGCCGCACGTTGGGCTGAAACCCGTTTTCCACAACTGACAACACTCTTTGGCCTGAATCCTGAATCACTTGAAACCCTGATGGCAAGTATCCAAGACCTGTTTACCGGTTTCCTGGGGCAGTCGTTGGGGATACTGGCTGGAACATTAAACGCTTTGACGATGCTGCTGGTAATTCCATTCATCACCTTCTTTATCTTGCGTGACAGTGACAAGTGGATGAAAAACTGGATCAGGAATGTTCCGAACCGATATTTCGAAATGACCCTCTCATTAATTCATAAGGTGGATCTCAGGCTGGGAAATTATATCAGGAGTATCCTGCTTGAATCGTTGATCGTCGGGCTGATTTCCTGGGCGGCATTCCAGGTAATGGGACTCAAGTTTGCCTTGATTCTAGGGGTTGTTTGTGGATTGTTGAATATGATCCCGTTTTTCGGGCCATTGCTTGCCTATTTCCCTGTATTACTTGTAGTTCTACTTACATATACACCAATATCAGTCGGTCTGTTCTGGGCGGTATTTATCCTGGTGATTGTCCAGGTAATAGACAATATTGTCCTCAAACCATTTCTCATCTCTCGTTCGGTAAATGTCCATCCCGCGGCTGTTCTTTTGGCTGTATTAATTGGTGGCAGGCTGGCGGGAGCGTTGGGAATGTTCATCGCTGTTCCTGTTTACGCTATTATCCAGACACTTGTAGTTGATCTCTATACTCACCTCAAGGATTACCGGGTTATATAACACTCCAGGTACAACATTAATAACATAATATTTTGACAATATTTATTGTCAAATCCTTGATAATTAAGCGTCTGTTTCGTATATTTGGGGATTCATGGGAGATGAATCATGCGCAATGTTTTCAAAACCTCTTTTATTATACTTCTTATAGTCGCCCTATGCCTTCCAGTTATTGCCCAGGACAGCTTAAATGTTACGTTGATTAGTCATTCTTTAAACAGTTGGAGTAATAGTTTTGAATTTAAGATTGATATTCAGGCGGATTATGCCTTTGTAGCAACTGGTAGTACAGGTCTTAAAATTTTAGATATATCTGAACCTACAGATCCATATGAAATAGCCCACTTTGTTGAACATGGGATTTGCAGGAATGTTGATGTTGAAGGAGATTTTGCATATCTCGCAATCGATAATATTATCAAGATTCTTGATATTTCAGCTCCAAATAATCCGGTGGAGATAGGTGATATTGATCATATTCTCGAATTGGCTATGATTGTTAGAGTCTCCGGGGATTTTTTATATGTGAGTGATTACGATATCGAACCAGAGGATGGATCTTATTTGCAGGTGTTTGATATCACCGACAGAGAAAATCCTGTTTTAGTCAATACAATTGAATTTACATTGAGTGCAATTCGTGAAATGCATATCCAAAATGACGTTCTTTATACTAACAAGCCTTTTCAGGCATTTGATATATCCAATCCATACAATATAACTTTATTAGATTCGTTACATATCGAAAATACTTATTATTTTGACATCTCAGATACAATAGCTATTGCCGTATATGATGTTAATAATATAGAGGTTGTTGATATATCTGACCCTTCAAACTTAGAACTAATCTATCAGAGCGAAGATCTCGCTTCGGGAATAAAAGCGATAGAGATAGTTGAAGAATATGTTTATTTAGATGGTGGTGATGAATTAATAACATTATGCCTTTCAGATCCAGAATTACCTGTTGAAATTGACAGGTTGGTAAGCGGAGATATCTGTAAAAATGGGATTACCTCATTTAATAATCACTTATTTATTGCAGAGGGGGAATTTGATGAGAATTTAGGGATTTCCGTCTTTAGTATAGTTGATCCTTCAAGTCCGAATCGTGTTGGAAGATTTGATTCACCATCTCATGGAACGGACGTTTATGTAACTGAAAATCTCGCCTATGTCGCGGTTGAGAAAGGACTTCATTCCTTTGATGTGGCTGATCCTTTCCAACCAATTCATTTGGGACATCTCGAAGATTTTGGGGATATAGAAAGAGTTACAGTTTCGGGTGATTACGCATACCTGACAGCAAGCTATGGTTTCGACTATGGTGCACTCATAATTATATCAGTTATTGATCCTTCAGCACCCACATTTCAAGAATATTATCTAATTGAAGATGACATTGAAAATGCAGTGATCCATGAGCAGTATGCTTATATAGGAGCAACTGATGAAGGTGTTTTAATTTTAAACATAGAAGATCCGGAAAATCCGTCACTTGTGAATACAATTAATCTTCCTTCTCGTACAAAAGGTGTTGCTATTCAGGATCATTATCTCTATGTCTGTAATTGGCATAATGGTTTGGCGGTTTTTGATGTCAGTGATCCTGAATCACCTGTATTCCAAAGTATTGAATCAACGGGCACACAGCATTCTAACATAGTTGTTGATGGTAATTATGCTTTTATTGGCGAAGAAGATTGGGATTTTCCTATTGAATTCCTAATTGTAGATATTTCCGATCCAAATGATCCAGAATTTGTTTGGCGCTCCAATTTAGGAATACCTGTTGGCAAAATTGAAAAGATCGATGTATCTGGCAATTTTATATTTGTAACAGTTGGAGATCCTGTAGCTGGTAATCCACAAGAGTTACATATCTATGACATCTCAAATCCATACAATCCGATTGAAACAGGATATTTCTCTAATAACCTGGGTTGGAATCCAATGGTTGATGCAGAGGGTAGCATTGCTTATATATCCACAAATCACTACCTGAAAATCTTCGACTGCACTGACGCTCTCACCCCCCAAACTCCCTTAACACTAGCAATGACACCATGGGATGATCCGGTATTAATTCCTTCAAATGGTGGTTCATTCAGGTTTGACGCAATGCTGGTAAATGATGCGGAAGATATTTTCCAGGGGGTTGTCTGGACTGAAATAATCGCCCCAAACCTTAACACCTATGGTCCACTTGGATGGTATCCCCTCCAGTTAACTGCAGGTCAAGTATTGGAAGTATCTCCTCAGCAGATTGTACCAGGATTAGCTCCAGGTGGACAATACACCTATATAGCTAATATCGGTCCCAACATGGATACTCCAGTTGCTTCAGATTCGTTTGATTTCTGGAAAACTGGCGAGGCATTGGGTGAGATAAACACCAACGAGTGGTCTGTATTAGGATTGGACGAAGAGGTTATAGAACAATATTACACTGCTACAGCATCGATTCCCACTGAGTTCAAGATAGAAAGTGTCTATCCAAATCCATTTAATCCAGTGACAAGTATTTCTGTTTCAATACCTGAAGCGTCCATGTTAAAATTGAGTGTTTTCAATATTGTCGGGCAGGAAGTTGCTTTACTGGAAGATGGTTGTTTAAACCATGGGTATTATTCATTTGAATTTGACGGTTCAGAACTGGCAAGTGGGATATATTTTGTGCAGGCTTTAATAAACCCTGTCATCCCGTCCGGACGGGACAGGGACACCCACTGTGAGATCAGAAAAGTGGTTTTGATGAAATAAAAAGGGTGAGATTGCTTCGCTACGCTCGCAACGACACCCACCGAGCAACACTGTCGTTCCGGTTCGCTTCGCTCGCAACGACAACATCTCTTATGGTGGCCCGGCTTGGCGCGCAAGCCGGGTTTCATATAAAAAAGTTCAACATTGTAGTTAAAACAATCTTCCAAAATGAGCCCAAATAATTCCCAAATATATAAACCCAAACCACTAAGGGATCTTGTGGCCCGGGTTGACTTGCAACCCGGGTTTCTCTTACCAAGTTATATTGGAAAGGAATCAGGCCTAATCAGCTTATATTCTCCTTTCTCCCATTCAACAGCGCTACTCCATTTATACTGAAACTCATCATCTACGATTCCAGACCTGACAGGATTTCCATGGATGTATTTTATTGCATTTAATATCGATTCTTTATTATTGAGGGATCGGTCATAACCTCCACCAGGTTGCCAGAATTTGTGAACAACTTTGCCCTTTTCCTGCATTTCCAAATCGGTATATAGTTTAGGTTGCTTTTCCTTGATGAGTTTTAATGCGTCATACGAAAACTTGCGTTTTATTGCTTGAATACTCCTGCGCAATGATGCATTATCAGGTGGAAATAAAACTAGATGAACATGGTTAGGCATTATCACATAAGCCCAGATTTCAATAGACGTTTTTGATTGCCATGTAAATAATTGGTTTATAAATAACCTGCATAGGATATTAAGATTGAACAAGCGTTTGTGATGATAACAACCAAAAGTCAGGAATCGGGCATAACCTGTTTCCTCATTTCGTTGTGGTTTAGGTTTATATGGTTGATTTTGGGAGGGTTTCATGTGTAAAAAGTAGGTGAGGGAAACCCGGGTTGCAAGTCAACCCGGGCCACAAAAATACTTTTGTTATAGTTGATGTTGCCAATCGATTTTTATTAGTATGAAACCCGGCTTGCGCGTCAAGACGGGCCACCAAGCATTATTTAAAATTTTAAGGTCGTAACCACAAGAATTTAGATGTATTGATTTACTCCCCGGTGGGTAAAGGTCAATCCGAGCCACCACGCTACTATCAATGCTGTCCTCTTTAAAGAGATTCTCATTTGCACATCCTTTCAACCGGGCTTCAAACCTCTTACCTTTCAACCTTTAAGAATAGCATGATTAAATTGTTCTATTCGTATTAATAACAAAGTAGAACCGGCTGATCACTTGAGGGAATTATTACCATGGTCCAGGATAATAGCAATACAGTACCAGTGCCGTACCCGGGAAGCCCGGAAGTAACTCTTGACCTGGCTATCGCGCACCAGATCAACGAAGAAGAGTATGATCAAATCCTGGAAATCCTGGGCAGGACACCTACATATACTGAACTGGGTATTTTTTCCGTGATGTGGTCAGAACACGCCAGCTACAAGAACTCCATCCTCCAGTTAAAAACATTACCTCGTAGCGGTGGACGACTGCTGGTAAGTGCCGGTGAGGAAAATGCCGGGTTGGTGGATATTGGTGACGGGCTGGCTGTTGCGTTTAAGATCGAGAGCCATAACCATCCGTCGGCAGTCGAACCGTACCAGGGAGCGGCGACAGGTGTTGGTGGAATCCTGCGTGATGTTTTTACAATGGGCGCTCGTCCGATTGCAGCCCTTAACAGCCTTCGTTTTGGACCGCCGGAAGATGAACGGGTACGTTACCTGGTGGATGGGGTGGTTCGTGGGATTGCTGATTATGGGAACTGCTTTGGTGTACCAACTGTAGGTGGAGAAGTTGTATTTGAAAAAGCATACACGGGTAATCCCCTGGTTAACGCAATGGCTGTTGGTATAGTTGAACACGATAAAGTGATGAAAGCCGTAGCCAGTGGTGAGGGTAACCCGATTATTTATGTCGGAGCTCGAACAGGACGTGACGGTATCCACGGCGCGACATTCGCCTCTGAAGAATTGTCGGAAGAATCTGAGCAACGTAAAAGTAACGTCCAGGTGGGTGATCCATTCACTGAAAAGCTGCTGCTGGAAGCTACCCTGGAACTTGCAGAAACTGACGCAGTTGTGGGTATCCAGGATATGGGTGCGGCTGGTTTGACATGTTCGTCCTGTGAAATGGCGGCAAGCGGTGAAACAGGAATTATCCTCGACCTGGATAAAGTTCCCAGGCGTGAAGAGGGAATGAATCCTTACGAGATTATGCTCAGCGAATCACAGGAAAGAATGCTTCTCTGCGCAGAACGGGGCAAGGAACAGGTTGTATTTGACATATTCGAAAAATGGGGGCTGGAAGCTGTTGAAGTTGGTGTAGTGACAAACGACGGTCGTCTGAAGGTAAAGCAGGACGGACGGCTGGTTGCTGATATACCTGCGTCTGTGCTTGCCCTTGGTGGTGGAGCACCGGTTTATGAGAGAGAAACGGAACGTCCGAAGTACCTGGACACAGCTGTTAAAATGCCAGGAATCGAAGAGCCGACCGATTTTGCTGACACCGCTTTGAAACTTCTCGCCCGTCCAAACATAACATCTAAGAAATGGGTCTACCGTCAATATGACCATATGGTACGCACCAATACACGGGTATTGCCCGGTAAAGGTGATGCTGCCGTGGTTCGTGTACCCCGCACAAATACTGCGCTTGGTGTTGCAACAGACTGTAACGCCCGTTTTGTCCATCTCGATCCGAGAAAAGGTGCGGCGATGGCTGTTGCGGAAGCAGCGAGGAATGTTGCCTGTGTTGGTGCGAGACCGATTGGAATTACCAATTGCCTGAACTTCGGTAATCCATACAAACCTGAAGTCTACTGGACGTTCAAGGAAGCGGTAGCCGGGATGGGTGAAGCCTGCAGGGTGTTTGAAACACCGGTCACCGGCGGAAATGTTTCCTTCTACAATGAAAATCCCGGTGGTGCGGTTTATCCCAGCCCGGATATCGGAATGGTTGGACTGGCGCAAGATATTTCAAAAACGATCGGCATGAGTTTTCCCGAAGATGGCCTTGCCATCTATCTTTTAGGTTCTCCCAATGTGAGTTGGGCGGGAAGTGAATGGCAGGTAATGCAACATGGTGAACCAAGGGGAGAGCTGCCTGAACTTGACCTGGAATTTGAAAAACGGCTGCAGGATGTTCTTATTTCGTCAATTGAACGTGGATACCTTGTCACCGCTCATGATCTTGCCGAGGGCGGTTTAGTAACGGCACTGGCGGAGATGGCTGTCGCGGATCGCGCGAATATGAGGGGCGCGCTTCTCGAGCTTGAAGAACCAACACCACTCAACCTGTTTGGTGAAGGTCCAAGCCGGGTGGTAGTTGTGGCGTCACTGGATACCATGGATGAATTCGAAGAGTACGCCGAAGAAATGAATGTCCCATGTGAGTGGATTGGCACAACCGGTGGTATTGGAATCGGATTCAGACAGATATTTAAGATTACACTCGAAGAAATCGATAAAGCCTATTACGATAGCCTGGAAGAAGTTTTAGGGTTCAAATAATCCATTAGACAAAAACTGGGGTGAAGGATGAAAGGTATAGTACTGGCAGGAGGATTGGGTACACGGATGTACCCGCTTACGAAGGTTACCAATAAACATTTACTGCCTGTTGGACTTGAACCGATGATTCATCACCCGATTAAAAAGCTTGTCGGGGCGGGGATTGAGGATATCCTTGTTGTAACCGGCCGGGAACATATGGGTCATGTTGTCAACCTGCTGGGAAGCGGAAGTGATTTTAACTGCAGGTTTACCTATCGCGTCCAGGATGAAGCTGGTGGAATCGCCCAGGCCCTCGGCCTGGCTGAACAATTTGTCGGAAATGACCAGGTGGCTGTTATCCTTGGCGATAATATCTTCCAGGATTCAATACAAAGTATGGCTCAGAAATTCCGTAACCAGGGAACAGGCGCCAAGGTTGTCCTGAAAGAGGTTGAAAATCCTACGAGGTTCGGTGTCGCTGAAATAAAGGATAACCTGGTGGTCGGTTTTGAAGAGAAGCCGGAAGATCCTAAGAGTAATTACGCGGTTGTAGGAATTTACTTTTACGATCACATGGTGTTTGATGTTATCAAAAAATTAAAACCATCTGGACGCGGTGAACTTGAGATTACTGATGTAAATACGGCCTACCTGGAACGTGGCGAACTGTCATATGAAATTCTTGACGGCTGGTGGTCGGATTCAGGAACACACGCTTCCTACAGGGTAGCTGACCGTTTGTGGCGTGAAACCTGGGGAGAGGATCCCGACAATATTCCCATGAAACTTTAATAATTTTAAAGTATCAAATATAAAATCATTAATCATATAAGATAGGATTCAGTGGGATTGGAGACGAGGCAAAGATGAACGTGTTGTTGACAGGTGGCGCCGGTTTTATCGGTTCACATATAGGTGATATGCTGATAGAGGAAGGGCATTCTGTTACTGTACTTGATGATTTAAGTTCAGGGAAAGAGTGCAATATTCCGCCTGGTGCCGATTTTGTCAAAATGGACATCCGGGATAAAGCTGTCAGCAAGTTATGGGAAGAGAAGAAATTTGATATCCTGGTTCATCTTGCAGCCCAGATGGATGTTCGCAGAAGCGTGGATGATCCGGTATTTGACAGTAATGTGAATATTGGAGGAACTATCAATCTTCTCGAAGCCGGTCGTGAAAATGGACTTACAAAAGTAGTTTTTACCTCGACTGGCGGGGCAGGATATGATGATAATGTTCCATTCCCAACACCGGAAACCAGTCCAGCTCGACCAGTGTCACCATATGGAATTTCCAAGATTTCCACAGAATTATACTTAAGGTTCTATAGAAAACAGTATGGAATTTCGTATATTGCGCTTAGATTGGCAAATGTTTTCGGTCCCCGGCAGAATCCACACGGTGAAGCCGGCGTGGTTGCGATTTTCACTAAACGGATGCTGACAGGTGAAAAAGCTATTATCCACGGCGACGGTTTACAGACCAGGGACTATGTTTATTGCAAGGATGTTTCACGGGCTGTTAAACTTGCACTTTCGTATGATAAGAGTGATTCATTCAATATTGGTACATCAAAGGAAACCAATGTTGTCGAGATTTTTCACGCTGTCAGGAAAGCCGCGGATTCAGATATGGAGGAGCTGCATGGTCCGGCAATGCCCGGAGAAGTACGCCGAAGTGTCCTCGATTGCAGTTTGGCAGAGAAAGAATTAAATTGGAAACCATTGATATCCATGGAACAAGGCATGGAAGAAACCGTCGAATTTTTCAGGCGACAGTTGGAAGATGAAAATGCCCGTTAGTTAATTTTTACAGGAACTTAGTTAGTTCCAGGTAGTAATCAGGATATGAAAGATACATTGTTAAATTATAATAAACTCAGGATTCCCCTGCTTTCCATGTGGGCACGTCCCAGGAATACACTGGGTCGTATACTTGCTGACGATCCCAATCTTGGTGTGATTGTAATCGCGATATTGATTGGTCTTACCGGGTCGTTACGTACCAGTATTCTTCATGGTTTACACCCCATGCCGGATCTCCTCGGCATTCATCCTCTTCTGGACGATATCATAAATGTGGGTATTGGACATTCGGCGGGAATATTGATGACATCCGCTGCAATTCTTGTATTCGGCAGCGTTATGGGTGTGCTCCTGGTTGCGGTCGGGGGATTGTTCCTGCAACTAAGTGGAAGAGTTGGGGGTGGAAAAGGGCAATATGAGCATGTCCGTGCAGCCGTCGCCTGGTCTTTTGTACCGTATATTTACATGATGCCGGTATGGTTCCTCTATGGACTGTTCAATTTCCGGGAACTGAGAATGCTGAACATCGGTGGTGATCCGATAAATATCTCGATGATGGGATGGACACTACCATCTCTGGTTATCCTGGACACGATTATCCGGGTAGTCTGTATAGTATTCCTGATCCTCAACCTGGCAAACGTTCACAGGATTGCGCCGGTTAAATCTATCGCGATGGTTGTATTTGCTTTTATTCCCCTGACATTAATTCTGATTCCCTGGCAGGGATTTGCGTTGTAACTAACCTTAGAAACTCCTTATGGCTGAACCTCAGAATCCTGAATCAAAAGAAAGTACAAATACATTTTTCGGTATCCCATATAAGGACAGCCGCACTGGTGAGCCGTCAGCCGATCAACCAGGGACATTTAAACAGCTATTAACAACAGTTTTCGGTTCCGGTTTAGGTACAGGCAATGTTCCAATTGCACAGGGCACACTAGGCAGCGCTCTTTTTGTCCTGCTTTGGATTCTTTTCGTACCCCCGAAAATATTTGTTGAAATTCTGGTTTCCATTTTAGTCCACGCTGCCAGTGTCCCACTTTCAGGGTGGGGAGAAAAGATGTGGGGGCATGATCCCGGCAGGATTACAATAGACGAATTCGCCGGGCAATCCGTTGCGCTGATTGGAGTAAAAAGAAAGTTTTTCCCGATCCTGTTGGCGTTTTTATTCTTCCGCCTGTATGACAGTATTAAACTCCCTGTGATTAAGAAAAGAGTTGAAACACTTCCTGGCGGGTGGGGTGTTACCCTCGATGATACAGCTGCAGGATTGATGGCAAGGTTCTCGCTGGGAGCTATTTCTACTTTACGTAGAAACCGGAAATAATCTGTAAATCATTCCTGTAAGAAGATAATTCAGACATAATGTAGAATTGATTAATAAATCATTAATCTTTAAATAAACAAATAAATAAACCCTGTTAGCGAGCTAACAGGGGTGTTTTTTAATTATCTTAAAACTTAAACGACACTGGATCCCCGGTCAAGCCGGGGACGACACCAGTAGTCAACGGGATACACCTGGAAATTATTTTAGCTAGTCCTTCTTCACCAATTCAACATCGATAATTATTTCAACCTCCTCACCGACGACAACACCACCTTTGTCAAGGTTCTTATTCCAGGTCATACCCCAGTCGTTTCGGTTGATCTTACCTGTTGCCCGTGCTCCTGAACGGACACTACCCATAAACTCGATAGGCTCAAAAGGTCCTTCGACCATTAATGTTACCTCATTAGTTTTATCCAGCATGGTCAGATCACCTGTTACCTTAAGCTTACCTTTGCCTGCATTTTCAACTTTTTTCGATTTGAACATCATATTTGGAAATGATTCAACGTTGAAAAAATCGGCTGAACGTAAATGACCGTCTCGTTTCTCGTTGTTAGTATTTACTGAAGTAACATCTATACTCACTTCAGTTGACGATTTGCCAGGTTGTTCCGGATCATAATTTACGGATCCTGTAAACTTCTGGAAATTGCCATTAACCTTCGAAAGCATCAGGTGCGAAACCTTAAATGCTATGGATGAGTGTGCACCCTCGATTTCCCAGGTAGAAGCATTTACTGAAAACGCAAGTATAAAAACCGCTAACAGCGAAAATATCATGGTTTTTTTCATTTTGATTTCCTTTTTTAATCTATGTTAGAATTACCTAACTATTCAAGTATAAGCTATCTACTAATGGTTAGCAATTAATGTTCCTGTGCTAACTCTTAATATTGTCTCTCTTTGACTCTCATCATGGTCGATTTAACCGTCTCGTCAACTGCTTGCGAGAAGGTTCTGTCTGTTGTAGGTTTTACTTCGTTTAGCTGAGCCGCGGTTCCCGGTAAAATTACCTGATGTCTCTCGCGATGCCAGGTACTCGGGAATTTCCCCCGGTACAAAACCTAATAATCATATCCAGGAATGGAGGGGAGTGATTGTGTTTCGTATCCCATCGCAAGTACGTACATCTGATCCTGAATTCAAATTAAACGTAGAACATCATAGGAAGATCGAAGGTGAATATCTCGATCTGCTGCATCAACTTCAGCAGGGTGGGCCGCCGAAATACGTTGAACGGCACAAATCTCGTGGGAAACTGACAGCACGTGAACGTATCGATGCCCTGATCGATCCCGACTCTCCATTTATGGAATTCAGCACACTGGCAGCTTATGGCAAGTACAAAAACGAGGCGCCTGCGGCAGGTGTAGTAACCGGGATTGGTATCGTACACGGCCAGGAGGTATTGGTAATCGCCAATGATGCAACTGTTAAAGGCGGTACTTATTTCCCAGAGACGATTAAAAAACACAACCGTGCTCAGCAGATTGCTTTGGAAAATAATCTACCTTGTGTGTACCTGGTGGATTCAGGTGGAATATTCCTTCCGGAACAGAAGGGAACCTTCGCCGACGAACAGCATTTCGGCCGGATCTTCTATAACCAGGCACGTCTCAGCAGGCTTGGGATCCCACAGATCAGTTGTGTAATGGGTTCATGTACAGCTGGTGGTGCATATGTTCCGGCGATGAGTGACGAAACGATTATTGTAAAAGAGCAGGGAACAATCTTCATTGGCGGGCCACCACTGGTGAAAGCGGCAACCGGTGTGGAGTGTACCCCTGAAGAGCTGGGTGGTGCCGATGTACATACAAGGATATCCGGTGTTTCAGATCATTTCGCTGAGAACGATGAACAGGCACTTCGAATCACCCGTAACATTATAGAAAACCTTGGTCCACGTCCGAAATTTGATCTTGACCGTGCTGAATCTGAAGATCCCCATTACGATCCTGATGAACTATATGGTGTTATTCCTCGCGATTTAAGGAAACCGTATGATGTTCGCGAGATCATCGCCCGGGTAGTTGACGGCAGCCGTTTCCACGAATTTAAACCACGGTATGGCACCACACTGGTAACAGGATTTGCCAGGATTATGGGATATCCTGTGGGTATTGTCGGAAATAATGGCGTGCTCTTCAGCGAAAGTTCGAAAAAGGGCGCTCATTTTGTTACACTTTGCGCCAAGCGGAAAATTCCATTGCTTTTCCTGCAGAATATTACCGGTTTTATTGTCGGTGTTGAGTATGAACATGGTGCTATCGCGTCTGACGGTGCGAAGATGGTTCATGCGGTTGCCAATGCCGACGTTCCAAGGTTCACACTGATAATCGGCGGAAGTTATGGTGCGGGTAATTATGCCATGTGCGGCCGTGGATATTTCCCCCGTTTGCTCTGGATGTGGCCGAACGCGAGAATATCTGTTATGGGTGGTGAACAGGCGGCTGACGTACTTACCCAGGTCAAACAGGACCAGTTAAAGGCGATGGGTAAAAAGCAGATGACGCCCGAAGAAGTCAAAGAGTTCCGTCAACCTGTACTTGACAAGTACGAAGAAGAAGGACACCCGTATTTCGCCAGTTCACATCTCTGGGATGACGGGATAATCTGCCTGCGAGATACACGCAACGTCCTTGGCTTGAGTATAGCAATGAGCCTCAATAAGCACATTCCCGATATGGAGATGGGCATTTTCAGGATGTAGTATAGCGTAGGTGCAAATTTATTTATATTTTATAGATAGTGAAGCTATTATCAGTTTTTGAATATCTCGTATATCCAACACTATAATATCTTTGTGGGGGCAAACAGGAGTCGCTTTTTGATTTTCTTTAAGAGGTTTGCCATGACAATTGTTTCAATTATCGATAAAAAATCGCTGTTTGGATCTATTCCGGCAGCTTTTTTCTTAATCATCTTCTGCCTGGCTCTCCCGGTAAATGCACAGGTTAAAAGCTGGTCAATTCCTCTGGAAGATGATTCTCCTGTAAAATATCAACCTTACATAGTTCTTGTAGGTGGTTTCCAGGATCCAGTGGCTGATTCGTATGAACAGGTATTCAGCGGCCCCTTGGTCAGGTATGGCGGTGGATTTGGCTTGAGGATAAATCAACTGGGTTTTGAAGTATTGTTAAGGGATGGTACCAACCGGGAATCGCATGTTTTACAGGGGACTAATCGTAATTTCGAATTGAGGGCTACTGAGCTTCAGGCGAGGATATATGGCGTTCCGCGATATGGGAAGCTAAGCTTTCCGGCTGGATTGGGTTTTGGACTTGTCCGGCTGACCGTTGACAGGGGATATCCGGGGATCTGGGATCGATTTAATGGGGATGGATTTTTTATCAGCCCATTTGTTTCAATTGAATACCGCCCAGTAAAATCATTGAGCTTTGGTATAGATATAGAATTTCCGTTCAGCGAAACACAGTTCTCTTCAAATGAATCCTGGCATAATCTTTATGACGGGAACCTGGACGGTAAATTTCCCACCAACAATGCCACGGAAACCAGTTTCTGGGACACTGTCGGAGGTCTCAATAGTGCTGAATACGACAATGGCGGTTTTGTTATTTGTTTAAGAGTATTATTTGACCTTCCTACATACAAAAATCCGGAGTGACTTCCGGTATCGTTTACAATTCTTGAGTCAAAGGGGAGAGAATGGAGCTGGAAACAGTAAAACTTCATATCATGGATCATGTTGCCCATGTGGCTATGAACCGACCGGATAAACGCAACGCATTTAACAGCCAGATGGTCATAGACTTAACTGAAGCATTCAACGCCTTAAATGATCATCCCTGCCGTTCTATAGTTCTTACAGGAGAAGGTCCGGCGTTCAGCGCCGGGGCTGACCTGGGATATATGAGTAGCATGAAGGAAGCCTCTCACGATGAAAACTATGAGGACGCGAAACGCCTGGCTGATTTATTGGCATTAATCTATACACATCCAAAGCCTGTGATTGCCCAGGTAAACGGCCCTGTTGTGGGGGGGGGGAACGGTCTCGTAGCAGCTTGTGATATTGCGGTTGCCAAGCAGGGAGCGTTTTTCGCTTTCAGTGAGGTTCGGCTGGGATTAACACCTGCTGTCATCAGCCCCTATATAATCAGGAAAATTGGCGAAAGCGCGTCAAAATTGCTGATGCTCACCGGGGAAAGGTTTTCTGCGGAACAAGCCCTCGAGTTCGGACTAGTTCATAAAGTTTCAGTACAAGGGGATGTAGAGAGTACTGTACGGGGATTTACTACATCTTTAAGTATGGGCGGACCTGAAGCACTTTCCATGTGTAAAAAACTCGTGAACAGGGTTAGTGAAGATTTCCGGGAAAATGTCATCGAATGGACAGCTGAGATGATAGCTGATCTTCGTGTGTCGGATGAAGGCCAGGAAGGAATGGCTTCGTTCCTCGAGAAACGTGATCCGGAGTGGCAGAAACTATAAGATATATTAGATTCATCATCTGTAAATTCTATATTATCAATATATAAAGTGTACTAAATTGAAAGATATCGAACATTTCGAACAATCATCTAAGTCAGTGCTTACCCGGTGTCGTTGCGAGAAGCGAAGCGACGAAGCAATCTAAAAGTTCAATTATTTAATGAAAACTATGTTTTATATAACACTGCTTGTTTCACTTCGAATTTAAATTTGGTATAGAAATAAATCAAACGACACAGGATTCCCGCTTTTGCTGGAATGACAAATATTAAGGATCTGAGTTTTCTGAGATACCCAATGAAGGTAATATATCTGAAATTTATTCTTTTTATGGCTATGCTTGTGGCAGTGGCTTGCAGCCCTGCCCTTGGACTCGATGAAAAAGTTCTTGTCTTCCCACCATATATTGAATACGACAATTGTAATACCCAGGACATAACCGGATCCTGGGAAAAAATGTTGAATCTGTTTGACAAAGCAGTTTTGAATACTACTGTTGTTTCTGCGGGTGAATGCCTGGCTGCATGGGAAAATGATACAATTCGAGTGCGTTTATGGGACATGGATTCAGCAACACTTTGGGGACAACAACTTGAGGCAGACCTGGTTATTCTATCCGAATGGAAATGTGTCAATAGTCAATGGCTATTTGAAGTTCAATACGTAAATCCCTGGGATGGGGAAATGATCGAACCGGCTGAAGCAAATAGCCTTGAAGCAGCGATCAGAAAGCTTGCTGGAAAACGCTGGATTTATGGAACAAACGCCTCCACAGATATTATTGACGGCTATTCACCACCCTCTTTATTACATGGAAAAAAATCACTACATGATTATCTCCATGATAACAATACGTATCCGCCCGACGCTAAAATCCAGGGTGTCAGCGCCAGGGTGAAAGTCCGTGTCCTGGTTTCTTCGTCGGGTACCCCAATTGAGGTTGAACCTCCGCAAGTAAATCCTTTTGATTGGGGTTTTGAAGCTGTAGTAGAACAGGCATTATGGGCATTACGGTATAATCCGGCATCAGTGAATAGCACAAATGTCAATGCTTATTTTGATACAGTTGTCAACATCCATTTCAGCCCCTGATTTTACAGCCACAAAGAAAGCCGATCCCGAAAAGGACCGGCTTTTCCCGGTTTCTAACGAAACCCGGACGTTAAAGTATCACTTCAAGTGGAAGGCGCAGGAAAACCACCTGGAATTGATATTAACGCCCTTCTAAAGAGGGATGATACCCTGATTATTCTATCGGCAATAATTTAAATCTCTTCAGTTATGGATAAAGGAATATAGCTGTTAATGTCAATATTGACGGTGTTTTGACAGGATTCAATACTCAACCGGTGAAGGTTTTCAGTGTGCCCGGTTTAAAGGAAGGGTTAGAGGGCTCCGGAGGCCTTTAAAGTAATAAAACAATGCGTAATTATATGATTATGCGATGCTAAGGATGTTTAATGGTCAATATTCTTGTCGATCACTGCAGAAAAGCACCTGAAACTTGAGTTAAATATAAGAATTACTTTAAAAATTCTTGAATTGATTTTGTAAGATTGTTCTTCAAATATTTTTCTTCCAGAATTGCATTATTATGCTCTCCAGGCACTAATAAATATTCTCACTGTCTGATTTTAATAATGATTACCTCTCCTTTCCTTGACATTACTTCCGCTTGAACCGAGTTTATTAATGTGTGGGGAATTCTATCTAATCTTTACAGCGATTGAACTTGGGGGTTATTATGCGTTTGGTGTGCCTGGTCTGTTCATTAATTATTGTTTGCTTTGTTGGTTCTCTTTTCGCGGTTGAACACGTTAGTCCTGTTCTTTCAGAGACACCGGTGTACTATCCTGCCGGACACGTAATCGAGATAAATCAACTATCGTCAATACCCGCCAGAAACCTCGATGAATTGAATGATTACCTGGGTGATACCCTTCACTTGGGGAATACCTATCATGATCTTCAGCATAACGCGACCGTAGGCAGGATGGTTCAGTACGATCCATATGGAGATGAGGGAAACGGTATGACCCATTGTGTGTTCACCCGTCTGCTTCAACCTCTCGGGACTGACAGGGAAGTGATGTACGGTAAGGTTGTCTATGATGAAATCCCTCAGTTGCATGAAGGAATGATCTTCCAGGTTAATCCCGGTGATCGTGCCGGATTTGTCACCCTGGCAATGTCACCGACTGCACCAAATCCCCTGGCAATGCCCGCTTACCATGGCAGGATGAATGCTGACCAGGATTTTAATACCCAGGTGGCAATAGAATATGAGTTCTGGCCGGGGGCGTTTATCGAAAACTCGGTACCGTGGGATGAAGATTACCAGCTGATCTGGCCAAAAAGCGCAATGGATGGCGACAGTGTACTACATGTGATGTCAACTACTTCCGGTTCTCCTGAGGGCGAACAATGGTACAGTAGGTTCAGCATTGACCGGGATTTTCCGATCGCTGAAATGACAAATCCGGGGTATTACCCGGAATTGATATTTGATGATACTGAATTTATCTCTGGTGATATAGCTTGTAGTCCGGACGGTCAGAGAGTAGCCATAAGTGCGCTTGTTAACAAAGCATGGATAAATGGAGATTGGGAATATACAAGTGGTTTAAACAAGGAATTGTTGATCTGGACAAATGAAGAACGGGGATTGGACTGGGACTGGGAATTAGGTAGTGCCTTCAATGTAACAAACTTCATACCTCCTGATCCCGATCTTCAACATGATTCCACTGAAGCATCCCAGGATACATTCAGGGTATATCTTGATTGTAATCTCTACTTTGATCATGACAATGTTCTCCATGCTGCATTTTCAACTCTTGAGTATTTTTATTTTTACCGTGATCCTAACGGAGAGTATGGTGCCGGGTATGTGACAAGCCAATTATGGTACTGGAATGAATTAGACAACTATGCGGTACGGATCGCCGATGGGGATTACTGGTTATATACTGCTCTTGGAAGTAATAATATTACTGTCCAGAGACCCAGCATCTATAAGGATCCTGTAACCGGATGGATTTATATCCTATACCAGCATCTCGGGGTGCCTGGGGACGCATTTACAGCGGAGGACGCGCCTGATTCGACCTGGATCGGTATTGGCCGTGACCGCAGTGAGATGGGTTTTCTCAATGCCGAGTTATTTATGACCGCATCTCCACCTTTCACAAACAGCGGTCGTTTATGGTTGAAAGGTGTAAATATTACAGAGAGCCGGGGAACGTCAGGTGCGATTCCAGCTGGTGAAAGTGCCCATGAGAGAGATCCATCCATTTCTCTGAATAATGACGGAGATTACCTGCACCTTTTCTATATGAAGGATGAAGATCCGGGAGTTCATGTTTTTGGAGGTGATGGTTCAGAGGGGGAAGCGACTTTCAGTCCAATGGTTTACCAGCGGATCAATAAGCTGGAACTACAGGATATGTTATGGACGCAGGCTGAGTGGGTAAGAGGGTATCCGCTCCATATAGACAGTTCCTATTTCTGGATTGATCCGGAGGATTGGGTATTCACCGATGGAGTACGTGAGGATACATATGATAAATTAATGCCGGAAGATTTTTCATTGTCTGCTATATATCCAAATCCATTTAATTCCACAACAAGGATCAGGATAAACCTGAATAAACCTGGTAACATGGTATTGAAGGTTTACGATATTTTGGGGCGTGAAGTTGCTGTACTTCTGGATAATGTTATGACTGAGGGAACACACGAAATCAGATTTGACGCCGGTGATCTTTCAAGTGGGATATATTTTGTTAATCTCGAAAGTGGAGGTATGAGCAAAACTCGGAAGATCGTACTCATGCGATAACTGCTGGGATATAAGGGAAAGAGTCTGAGTATCCACAATCCTTCAAAATAGTACTTATGGTGTCATCCCCGACTTGCTCGGGGATCCAGTGTCGTTTGTTTTAGTGGTTTTATTTTATCCCGGGATACTCTGAT
>JANQEY010000271.1 GCA_028278125.1 bacterium
GGGATTGTGTTTAAAGGCCCCCCGATCGATGATAGTGTTTCGGGAAAAACATCAATTAAGAGAATTGACCGAGGGGCGCAATTTGAAAGAGCGTTTTAAATCCCCTGACCACATTATTAGTTATAAGGGGTTTGCCACAGATACAGGGAGTTCGTGGCCAGGGGATATTTATAAAGAGCATTATTCCCCCCAGCCGCATAAGTAAGTGGAAAGAACGAAACTGCCGGATGCGGCCGGAGGAAAGCTTAAAGGTCTACGTAGTAGCCTGAGACTAAAACTCTACAGGTTTTTCCAGCATGGCCTTGGATTAGTTCATTTGGTCCAAAGACCATCCCGGAGCGATAGCTTACATGGGTTATACTGTCAGTGAATTTGCCCCTTAACTCAGCTTGATATGAAGGTGTCGGACTTAATTTTATATGCACGGAAACATTCTCATCAGTGCTTATATCAGTTAAAATAAATCTCTTGTTTGATGGTACGGTGTGCATGTTGTCCCATGCGGTTGAAAGTCCTGCAGAAAACGAAACAATTTGCAATCCATGCATCCGAATAGGATCCTCAACAAAGTTCACTGAAAACGGCCACCCTGAAATCATTGGGCTTCTTGATTGAGCGGTTGAGGTATTTGAGATGATCATGCCTAAACTAACAAGCAGACAACAAAGAGTTAAGCCAAAGGCAATTTTTAGTTTCATGACTTCTCCTTCTAAGAATTTTCCAGTAAGGATTAGAGGATTGTCAAATTAACACCCTATCTATTCCTGGACCAGACTAGTTTAACCGACCTATGGAACTTGCTCTTGCCGGTAAACTCAATGTCTTCAAGTCTGTAATAATACTCCTGGCCAAATATTGCTGTTGTATCCGCAAATGAATATTCAGCTCCCGCGGTAGGCCCTCCCTTAGCCATGATAATCAGATCGTTTATCTTCCGGAAAACCCCTCCCCTCTTATCGCAACGCCAAATATTGAATCCGGCATTGTTCAGTTCACAGGCTGTTTTCCACTTTATGGCCACCTGCCTGTACTTTCCTGTTGCTTTAAATGAAATCAGGGTTACAGCTGTTGGCTCTTTATATTCATCCGCCCCCATATCAACAACAGCAATGGTATCCCCATCTCCATCAATAATCCTGTCATCCCCTTCAAAGTCGGTTGTTATGCCTGCTGGAACATCCAAATTGTTCCCCACATCAATGCAAGGTGAGTTCACTGTAAGATGGTAATCATCATTGTTTGGATCCTGAAAGAGTGGATCTGAATCTATCATTCCAGACCCCCAGGACATAACGCTGCCAGGCGCTATATAAACGTTTGGCTGCCCTCCCATAACATTAGAATAGCTGATTGTTAGAGATGCAGGATATAATATATCTCCAATCCATATCTCATCCCCAGTTAAAGCGTTATTAGACCATAGTATTGAATTGACGATCGTCGGAGATGAGTTTCTTTCATGTGCTAACCACCAGTAAATGAGACTCCAAAATACCAAAAAGAGGGTAACACTCCAAAGATTAGTTGAATCTTAGGAGAATACCCATGAGCGAAGCACA
>JANQEY010000167.1 GCA_028278125.1 bacterium
GGATACACAATCATTCTCTTTTACCTCACAAACTGAACCGGATGCAGTAACGGTGTCCTGGGAGAGTAAGGTCACTGCCCGACCTGCAGCTCCATAGGCTTGACTAATCGTCTCCGTTATATGTTTGGGATAGTGATTCGTTCCACACAGGTAAATGCCCTCTGCCGCAAAAT
Organism: bacterium; assembly: GCA_028278125.1. The sequence goes on from JANQEY010000167.1 coordinate 174, forward strand.
CAACCGGTCTTAATTTAACATGGGCTTCCTGAAAGAATCCATCAGGATTCATTGCGACCTTGAATAATCGGGCTATTTCCATACGGCTTGACGAAGGAACAATAGCGGCAGATAAAATCAGCACATCAGTATCTAAAGCCAGTACTTTTCCTAAAATAGGATCCGCTACAGTAACCCGAACACAGGGATTACCTTCCTCATTGGTGGCTGTTTCAACCTGCGGTTTATTATCCGGTTCCCAGAGGATAAACTTAACATCTCTATCCGCAGCTTCACGGTAGTAATCCTCTCTGAAGCCATAGGTTCTCATATCCCGGAAAAGAATATAAATAGTCATATCGGGATTTATTTCTTTTAATTTTAGGGAATTCTTTATTGCCTGACTACAACATATTCGAGCACAGTAATTCTTGTCTTCCTGTCTGCATCCCACACATTGAATCATGGCCAGACTCTGAGAAGCCATAAGCTTTTCATTATTTTTGATGATGCACTCTTCCAGTTCCAATTGCGTCATGACCCGGTCATCTTTTCCATAAAGATACTCTGTTGGTTTATATTCCTCTGCACCAGTCGCAATGATGGCGGCGCCATGATGAATCTCTAAAGTTCTTCCTTCAGATTTTACTGTACTTGTAAAATTTCCTACATATCCGGTAACTTCCGTAATAGTTACTTCATGAGATACATGGATCAAGGGGTGTTGATATACTTTACGAATACAATCACGGACTAAAACCTGCACATCCAAACCTTCCAGGGTATAATGGATTCTCCGGGCCATTCCTCCCAGGCCGGTATTTTTTTCTATCAGGTGAACCTCAAATCCCTGGTTAGCGAGACTGAGAGCACTGGTCATTCCTGCCAGACCGCCACCAACCACTAAGGTTCTTTTATTAACCGGCAGATCAAATTCCTGCAATGGTTCTAAATGAGCTGTCCTGGCAACTGACATTCTCACGATATCCTTTGCCTTGGCAGTGGCATCCTCTTTTTGTTTCGAATGGACCCAGGAGCAATGTTCTCTGATATTCGCCATGTCAAAGAAATATTGATTAATACCACCTTCCCGTAAGGTATCACGAAACAGAGGTTCATGGGTTCGCGGAGTACAGGCGGCAACGACAACCCGATTAAGTCCTTTTTCCTTGATTGTATTCGATATTGCCTGGGCAGCATCGGTAGAGCAGATAAATAGGCCCTCTTCGGCGTGAACTACGTTCTTTAATGTCGAGGCATAGTCAACCACGGACGGGACATTTACTACCCGACCGATATTGGCACCGCAATGACATACAAAAACACCCACTTTGAGATCCTCTTGCGAGACATCTCGTTCTACAGGATATACTCGCTCCTTTGCCAGTTTTCCTCGTCGTTTGTCAAGAAGTTGTCCAGTAAGAGAATTGGCTCCACTTGCAGTTACTACTGACTCAGGTATGTCAATTGGTCCTTGAAAAGCTCCACTTATAAATATTCCTGGTCTTGTGGTTTCTATGGGATTTACTGGATTAGTCTTGCAAAAACCATGAGCATTGAGTTCAATGCCAAACTGCTCGGCCAGATTTTTTACATTTGCCGGTGGATTCAAACCAACGCCAAGTACTACTAGGTCAAATTCTTCCTCTTTGATGCCATCATCCGGGGTTGAGTATTTAATCGTTACATTTTTGGTTTCAGGAATTTCTCTACCAATCGATACATAGCTTCTAATAAAGGTGACTCCAGGAAGTTTTTCCGCTCTTTGA
>JANQEY010000193.1 GCA_028278125.1 bacterium
GGCTTTTGGTAACCTTCCGGACAGGAATGTATACACTGCAGGCATGGAGACGGAGAATTCGGCTATAGAGGAGAGTGAGTTCGACTTTCCTACGGGTATTCGAAGCACTGCCGAAAATCATACGCCATTAAGGAACGAAAGTGTCGCATTAAATGGGACCGTCCCGGGGCGGGAAGTAGGACCAGCCAAGGTATTGAACATTGCTGCAGGTGATGAGGTAGACCTGGAAGTATGGGCAAAGTATACTTATGCCAGCTGGAACAACACCTCCATCGCTAACATTGCTTCGATACTTTCTTCGACATTTGGCAGTGCCAGTGCTGGTACAGGAGCAGAAGGAGCCTCCGGTGCACTTAATAACGCACTCGGCAATCCTGCTGTTAATGGTCTTTTTGCCAATGGCCAAAGCCAGGAGCCAAATGCTTATTTACAGTATATGTTCTTCGATGCGAGTTACAACTTTGTTTCCGGCGGGTCCGGTTTTGTATCCGTAGGAGCAGAATCCCAGGGAAAATTTGCGAAGCTAAGCTCCGGAACACAAACCTATAACCAGGCAGGGTACCTCTTCATCTATGTAGTGAACGAAAGCAACCAAAATGCAAACGTGTATTTTGACGACCTGAAGATCGTGCATGCCGGTTCGAACACAAACTTTAAAGTTTCCCAGGTAAATGAATATTACCCTTACGGGATGCCAACATCTAATTCCTGGCGTGACGAAGGCTATATTGATCCGGGAATGTTGTACCAGGCGGCATTCTCTACCTACGACAGCCTGACCGGGTTTTACGACTTCCAGTTCCGGAATTACGACCCGGCATTGGGACAATTCTTTGCAGTTGACCCATTGGCCACATTGACAAGTAGCTATTCACCGTACCATGCGAATTACAATAACCCGGTGATGTATACTGATCCGTTGGGACTGTATCCTGATGAGCAGGCAAGTAGAAGATACTATGATGAGAGGGATGATGATATTGATTATGAGCCAATGTTCTATACAAATGAAGCATTTTTCTACGGGTCAAGATGGGATCGATGGGACGGAAGTTACGGTAATGGGATGAGCATTCATGGAACAGGAAGCTTTAACTGGGGCGGTGGAGCTACGTTTGGACATGTCTTTAACTTCTTAGACAATGCCTTTGCAGGAAATGGTGGTTACTGGCATTCGAGCACTCCTGATCAGGCAATGTATTTTGCAAATAGTAAGGCGGGGAACTCACTAGCTTTTGCATACGGAGCTAATTATAACAACTTTCATAACTCATGGGGCAATACTAATGCAGGTAGCTTGGAAAGAGCTGCACAAGCATTGAATGATAGTTATGTCAAGCCACTAAAAGGCTTAGGCACTGGAGGTATTAATCTTGCTCCAGCTGGAGATGGTATGATTAGAAATTCAAATTTATCACCTGTTACAATTGCAGATTTTGTAGTCAATCCGAGTGGTGGCGGAATTAGAGGTCAAGATTGCTGTGGAAATGGAAGTTTTGGTGCATCAAGGTTGAGGAATGGGATCAGTGTTCAGGGTGCACATGTTGGAATAGACCTTATTGCAGGGGTTGGACAAGTAATAGTATCTCCTGTTAGTGGCAAACAAAAATGGTGGATAGGTGCTAAAACTAAGAAGCCTATTCATGAAATAATACCATCCAATACTGGCCTTGGCTTTGATAAAATATGGATTCATTATGTAAATGGTCAAGCAGGTGATAAAAGTGATATTTACAGAAATGTCTATATTGGACAACCTATAGGAAGAGGAGCTGATTTATCTAGATGGTACGATCCAAGGATCATAAATCATATTCATGTTGAATTTTTCCGTAAGGGTAGGAAAATAGATCCAACTCCATTTTTATTTCCAAGTAATTGATAATGAATAAAGTCCAGTTATTAATATTTTGCTTATTCCTCTCATTGATTTATCCTTCTTGTTCTCAGAATCTTGAACAAAAGATTATAGGTGAATGGGGTATATCGATGATGCAGGAATCGAATGGTCAAAAATATCTTGTTGATTGTCCAGATTTTATTTTATTCAGGTCAGATGGAAGTTATCAGGTGACCAATGATTGCGAGATGTCTGGAGATAATAAGATTGGGCTCTATGAAAAGGGGAAATGGAACTCTGATGAAACCCAATACACAATCACGCTTTTTGAAAGAGAATTCCTGAATAAGGAGATCAGTGAACATATGTACTACAGTAGACATGACAACCTTGTTTTAGTAGTTGATTATATAGATACAAATGGATTAAGACTCTGTGTTGATGATGGATATGAATGTACAATGGTAACATACGAGGTTTACAAAGATTAACCCATTATAGCACAAGTCTTTTTGACTTGTGCTTGAAAGGAATGAGAATAAAGTTTAGATTCTGGCACCAAGACAATCATTCAATTGAACTGAAAGGAAATTGTGATTTGACCAGAAGCTGGAATACATACATAATAACCCGGTTGAAGCAGGAATTGTCAGGGAACCGGAGCATTATCAATACTCCAGTGCTGGAAGCTATACTGGTGAAGGAGGTGACCTTAAAGTAATTTCTGTATATGATGGAGTTGAAGTTTAAGAGTATGAGTGGCACAAGTGGAAATCACTTGAGCAAGGAGAAGAACCCATTTATTTTCATTTTTCAACTGAATGATTAACTTGCAACACAGCAAGTATGATTAGCTATGGGAACTCACCACTTCCCAAATCCACTCTAGAACCATTTTTTGAACAATACACTTAATCGATTACTTGACGATGTCTAATCGATTTGTATATACCTGAACCAATTATGTTGGAATATATTCATGCTAACATGCATTTGTACTGGTGCTAAAACTAAAAAGAAAAAGAAATTGAAAATAAGAAGCTAAAAACTTCATGAAACTAAAACCTATCCTCACCATAATCATTTTAGGAACTGTGCTTTCTACACAAGCACAAGTGCTACCCTCACCAACGTCGCAAGGCAATGTGAAGAACGGCACCAACCCGGTCAGTCTTTTTTCAGGCACTATATCGATGGGTATTCCGCTATATACAGCAACAGCCAATAACGGTGCTGGTGTTCCTGTATCCATTGGCTACAATGCGAGTGGCATCAAGGTCAGTGAGATTGCGGGCCCGGTTGGGTTGGGTTGGCAGCTCTATGCTGGTGGTAGCATTACACGTGTCACCAGGGGTATCCCGGATGAGTACGGAAGTATGGTAAACGATCCGTCTACGATTACAAGTGCAAAAATTCAGGACATTTTGGATGGAAAGGTAGATTCAGAAAAAGACCTGTTTTTTTTTAATTTACCGGGACGTAGTGGAAAATTCATTTTGACAGGTGATCTGCATGGCTATGCGTTCGCAGAGGGTTGGTGCGATTGGAACTATCCTAGTTATACTGTCTGTATGGATTCGTGTAGAACTCAATATGACTGTGCCCAGGATCCGGAGAATCAAGGGTGCGATACCTGTCATTCGGGTTGCATCTCAGACGATAACATTCCTCGTTGGGTATGTGAAGGTTCCGTTGAATGGACAGGCTATGCAACAATACCATACTCCGATTTAAAGATCAAATACAGCTTCAGTGGCTATTCAGAAGGAGATTGGAAAATCACTGATTCACAGGGAGTAGTATACCTTTTTGAAAGCCGGGAAGGGACTACTTCCAGCTCTACTCAACCAAATGGATCAGTATATGAAGATGCGTATACGTACGTTTCCACGTGGTATCTTACAAGCATAGCATACCCTAATGTTCCGGCCAGCGATGGCATCACGTTTTCGTATACCAATCCATACAACTTAACGACAATTACCAGTGAGTTTAAAACACTAGCCACTGGCACTGGCTCAGGATCTAACAGGAACCTAACTGTAAGCAGTACCGAGGAAATAAAACATAAAACTGAAATAGGTCAACGATTCATTTCAAGCATCAATTTCCCAAAAGGAAGCATCAATTTCACCTATGATGACCGGGCCGATTTAACCGGAGGAAAACGATTGACACAAGTAGACCTCAAAGACAAACAGGGAAATACGGTCAGTAGTACCGTGTTGAATCAATCCTATTTCAGCGCGAATAAGTCGTACAAGCAAGGGGGTACAACCAATTGTGGGGTAGAGGAGACCTGCAGACGGTTAAAGCTGGAATCGGTATACCGTGACGGGGGGTTGGTACAAGCATTTACCTACCGCAACGAGGAAGGATACGGGGGAACAGGAGTGAATTACTATGAGTTACCGCCACGGGATTCCTATTATTTTGATCACTGGGGGTACTGGAATGCCGGAGGAGTATTGGGCAACAACTATGAAAAGTATCCTCGATTATTATTTGCTTCTGTACCTGAACTTCCGGGTGTTGACTATCAATTAAGTTCGGGAGTGGACCGTGTTCCTTATTCTGATTATGCTCAAGCAAACATCCTGACACGGATCGATTATCCTACGGGGGGGTATACAAAATATGCTTACACGAGCATCTCGAGTCAAGGTGGAGTTAAGGTTTCATCCATAAAGAATTATGATGCCTCCGATCAACTGGTTTCGGGGAGCTCGTATAATTTCGCAGGACCTACCAATGTCATTACACCCACGTACCATTATATGTACGATCAGGGAGCTGACAAGCTAGCCATTTATCAGCAAGCAAAATCAAGTGCGCTTGGACTGAACGGACCATCAGCAGGATATAACACTGCTACTGTGACAGACCTTATGGGGCAAGGCAAAACAGTATATACATTTAATAATGACATCAGGTCCGGCACTACATCACCAACAAGAAGTCAATGGGGTGGTACCACCAATAATTACTCCAATCAAGGCAGCATAACAAATATTGGCTACCCGCCATACCCACTGTATTCCATGATCTACCACGACCATGGAAGTTATGACAAGGTTCAAACCTATGATGCAGCCAATAATCTGGTCAGCGAAAAGATATACACCTTTGATCCGTACAATATAGTGGCAGATTATACTGTAAGTAACCTGGCATTGGAGTTCAAGAAGAAGATAGGGTCTAGTACAGATGTCTATCTTTCGAAGTATGACATTGCCGTCAGGACATTTCGTCCCATCACCATTGTTGATAAATTCTACGATAGCGAAGGCAGTTCGACCACCACGACTACTATAGCCTATCATGGCAATCATAAAACATTACGAGCGAGTACGACATCCCTGAAAAACGATGGATATGGAAGCAAGACCCTGATAAAATATCCGGATGATGTTACCAGTAGCACATTGCATGACGTCAACGCTTTGAATTCGCTGGCAGATGGTATTCCGGTTCAATTGGAGAACCAGATCCATATGCCGGACTATTCCGAGAACGAATACAAGACCACTGGAGTAACCATCACGAGTTTCAAAACTGTAAGTGGTCTTAAGGTACCTGACAAAACCTACGCTCTCCCCTTAACAACTCCGGTTACCTCCTGGTCAGAATCGAGTATGGAACTGGTGAATCACATGGCATCATACAATTCAGATGGTCTTGTGACGCAACAGGTAGGCCTGGATGGAATTACCACGAATTATTCCTACGACTCAGATGGGTATCTAACACAGACAGAAGTCAACGGACGAACGACCGACTATCTCTATAATCCATTGGTGGGAATAGAAAAGGTAACAGATGCAAATGATCGGTCTGTTACTTATGAATACGATAATAGAAATAGACTACTCCTGACAAGGAACGATGATAACGAAATAACCACTCGCTACCAGTATGTGACCTCTACGGATGATCAGGATCTGAGCGCAGAATTAAACATTCAATTTCATAGTAGCCAGGGGAACAAGGAAGATTTTCAGCATAATTTCTATCTAGATAAGATCAATTGCCCGTACGGTGAGTGTACCTATACCTGGAATTGGGGCGATGGGACGCCGGGTGCCACAGGAACTTCAGCTAGCCACACCTATACTGATCCGGGAGGCTATAATGTAACCGTTACCATTAGCAATCCTGAGTATGCTTCTCCTTTGATTATCACTCAAGGGATAAACATTACCAATTACAACCTTGATGCAGACATTATTATCAACCCTCATTCCGGTGGGCAACTTGAAGACCTGACACATGTGTTCAGCCTGTCCAATGTTTATTGTCCTGCAGGTGAGTGTACGTATACCTGGGACTGGGGCGACGGAACTCCCAATAGCACAGGATCTTCACCCTCGCACTGGTACAGGGAGCCTGGAACCTATAATGTGACTGTAACGCTTACAAACGGTACCTATAACGAGAGCGCGAATGTGGTTAAGAGTTTTATTATGACCAATTACAATTTAGATGCAGACATTAACATAAACCCGCATGCCGGAGGACAGCTGGAAGATCTGACACATGGGTTCAGTTTGTCGAATGTTTATTGTCCTAAGGGTGGGTGTACGTATACATGGAATTGGGGCGACGGAACTCCCAATAGCACAGGTTCTTCATCCACCCACTGGTATAAGGAACCCGGAACCTATAATGTAACCGTAACTATCGCCAACAGCACCTATAATGAAACCGCTAATGTTGTCCGGGCTTTTGGAATGACCAATTATAATTTGAACGCTACGGTCAACATAGCATATGCTGATGGGTGTCAATATGAAAATGACTCGCATGGTTTCTCGTTATCAAACATTTATTGTCCTACCGGTGGCTGTAGCTATTCCTGGAATTGGGGTGATGGAAGTACTGGAAGTGGCACCTCTACCAGTCATACCTATACAAATGACGGAAATTATACAGTGACAATGACCATTACCAATACTACCTACAATGAAAGTAAGGTGCTAACTACCACTGCGAGTATAAGAGATGAAAATTGGTTGCTAAGGCCGATTAGTGGTCCTTCCACTGATTGCATTGAGGAACCACCTTCAGCTAATGATGTACGATTTTGGATCAACACGGGTACCTTATCCACTTGTATGGCGAACTACAATTGGCAACACAGCATTAATGGAGCAGGGTTTACGAATTTTGCGAATCAAAGCAATTCAGAAGCCTGGTTTCCAGCCAGTTACCTTGTAGATGCTGGCAACCATCAGATTAAAATAACAGTGACTGATCAAAGTGGAAGGACCGAGTCGACAACCAAAAGTTTTACTGTATCGGATTGTTCAACGCCTCCTCCGTCCACCTGTTCAATTTCTACCTCACCGGGCTCAAGGACATTCAATAGCAGCGGGGGATCATCGAACTTCACGGTTTCACTATCAGGAGCCTCTAGCTTTAGTGTGAGTGACAATCGTAGTTGGATATCTACCAGTAAATCAGGCAATACGGTGACGGTAACCGTACCCTCTACTACTAGTACACGCTCGGGGACTGTTACGGTAAGTGCTAGTGGTTGTAGTGATACCTTTTCTGTAACACAAAACGGACCAAGTAACCCATGTCCTGTCGGATGTATATGGAATTCAAGTTCACATCAATGTGAGGCTTCCGGAGGGGGACCTTGCCAACAGTAGATAATTAAATCACAATGTAAATAATGACCAGTAGGGCCATAAAATTCAGAGCAACTATACTAATCATTATTTGCTTAAATGGACTTACTGGACTAGCCCAAATTAAACTCAATATCATAGTCTCTGACCGCAACCTAACCAAAGTAGAAAAGCAGAAGAACCCTAAGGCCAAACTAAAAGCGTACAAAAAGTACTATTCCAAAGACAGCTTGAAAGCATCACGGAATTCCTGGAAGCAGTATCACAAACTGAACAAGGACAGCCTGAAATCTGAAGGGCTTTGGGAAGCAGCAAAACAAAGCCGAGGGAAAGTACTGAATGGTACGTGGGATAAACTCAACCCAAAACCGGTGTATTCTGTCGATTCGCTTTCTCTCCCGGTCTCGAAAGATTCATTGGATTGGGCACTTAGGGAGTTGGTCGTCCAAGGTGAATTCGAACAGATACAAGGGTTTTACAAACAGTACGGTCATTACGATTCAGCTTATGTGGACCAGTTTAGAATTGACTCGCTTCAATTAGATAGCCTTGAGTTGATGCATCGGCTTGATATGAAGCAACGGGTCCGACCTTATTTGCCAGAAGAACTGGCACAGGAAACGGATATGGATATTGCTAACCATATGCAGCACGGGATCATCAATGAATTCGGATCAATCGAAAAAATTGATAAATCGGGTGTGAAGGACTTCTTCAAAAATGTATCACCTGAACAGTTTACAAAATCGCAGGTCTCTATGCGGGTGGCTAAGGAAAAATTCTCCACCTTGCCTAACCTCGAAAAAGAAGATGAAGGGATTAAAAGGAATTCCCTGGAAGGATCCCCACTCAGGAAACGACTGTACCTGGGTGGACATATCACCATTCAGGCAACCAGTCCACTGGTTTTTGATTCTGATGTTCGGCTAGGATATAAGTTCAACAGAGTCTTTTCGATCGGGACGGGGCTGATCATACGCGAACAGTTTAGCAACCGTACCAGTTGGCTAACAGGAGACGCGCATGGATATTCATTTTTTACCAGTTACGATCTAACTGATACTTATTTTCTATACGGGGAATATCAAGCTGTAAAGAATAAGTCATTCTTCCACGAGTCGAGCAAGTCGGTGAGTTGGGAATATGCCTATTTGCTTGGCGGAGGTCGGAAGTTCCAACTTTCAAGTAAAGTAAGTGGTTCTGTGTCCTTATTATACGATCTCAATTTCAAGAAAAATAACCTCAATGCCAGACCCTTGATCATCAGATTCGGCTACAGAATTGATTTATAAGATAGGAAGTGACATATCATCAAGACATCCAGGGTTTTCAAATGGATCCTAAGTTCAACCGATCCGAGAATTTGTTGCTGAACAACTTGTCCGGATTCAACTTATTGAACACGTCCTGCCATTCATTGAGTTTTGGGTAATATTTTTTAATTATTTCTGGTTTTCCATCAAGTACAGTGTTGATTTTGCCCCAGTGAGGAATACCTTCTTCTGCCAGCATGATTTCCTGGTAGGTGAAAAGTTGCTGATCCAGATTTGGTGTTCCTTTAATGAATGGTGTATCGATGTATGCTACCTGTTTATCATACTCCGGTGAAAGAAACGCTGAGGATCTGTCAACAAAACGGAGTCCCATGGGTGCCGTCTGGTACAACCCTTTTGACATATTCTCTTCTGCTTTTGCAAACATTTTCTCAAGGGCTTTTATGAAGTTGTTCTTTCCATCAGAGAGATCGAAGGCAAACTCGCTATCGTAGGCTCTTTTCTTTATGTATTCGGCACCTTGATATAATACGCGATAACCCTTATTGATGTATCGCTTATCACGTAGTGATTTAAGCGAAGCGTCCAGCATTTTCGGCAGTTTAAATGGTTTTTTATTGGCGACTCTTCTTAAATACCAATAGGATAACGGGAAATAACTAAGCGTACTGCTTATCCAATTCCTCGTTGCATCTCCGATTGACCTGGCTGGCATTTTGTCCAGCAAACGATGACGGACTACAATGCAGGTATGATCTCCTTCATCATTCTTGTATGGATTTACCTGAACCATTACACCTCTTATAGGTGAACCATCTAACTCATTAAATAAGCTTCTGTCTTCCAATTTTGGCTTGACACAACTCCAGTCGTATAGTTTTTTGGTTTCCTCCAG
>JANQEY010000243.1 GCA_028278125.1 bacterium
AACCCGGGATATCACCGACGCGAGGCTGGCGGAGGAGCAGATAGAGCGCTATAAGCATATTGTCGATGCCACTGATGATGGTATCGCTTTTGTTGACAGAAATTATGTCTATCAGGCTGTTAACAAAAAATATCTGGAGATGTTTGAGAAACGTTTAGACGATATCGTTGGTCACCCCGTAACGGATATTCATGATAAAGAATTGTTTGAGAGAAGCACGAAGCGATATCTGGACAAGGCACTTGCAGGTGAAACACAAAATTGCCAAATGTGGAACGATATCCCGGGTCTGGATCGACGTTATTTTGATAACAGTTACTTTCCTTATCGGGGAGAGGACGGCGTTATTGCCGGAGTTGTGGTCAGAAGCCGGGATATAACACAAGCAAAGCAGGTAGAGCGGCAAATCATCCGCTACAAACACATTGTGGATTCGAGTGATGACTATATATCCTTTATTGATGCCGATCACATTTACCGTGCCGTAAACCAGCAGTACCTCACCGCCTTTCAGAAAAGCTGGAATGATTATGTTGGCAAACCTGTTGCCGAGGTAATGAATCGGGAAGACTACGAGAATTCCGTCAAGGGGTTTCTAAACAGGGCGCTCGATGGTTATTCACAGCATGCAACTTCATGGTTGTCGACACCGGTATTTGGCAGGCGTTTTATTCATACGACTTATAATCCTGTCAGGGATGAAGACGGTACTATCTTTGGGGTCGTAGTCAGCAGCCGTGATATTACTGAGACAAAGCAGGCACAGGAAACCCTGCAGAAAACCGCTGCACAATTACGAGAAGCACAACGGATTTCTCATCTTGGGTTCTTTACTGCATATCCGGAGTTAAATCGGCTTGAGTGGTCAGATGAAGTTTATTCCATTTATGGTGTGGAAAAAGGTGAAGAAATCAGTTTTGAAGATGGTAAAAAATTTATTCATCCGGACGATTTTGAGAAGACCAAAAAACTGATGGCTTCGGTGATGAAAAGCCATCACCCGGCAAATTTTGATTATCGAATTATCACCACACAGGGAGAGGTTCGTTATGTTTCCATAAGGATCGAGGTCAAACAGAGTGGCAAGGATCAGCCATTGGCGCTCATCGGTACCATTATGGATATTTCCGACAGAAAAAAGGTGGAAATGGATTTGCGTCAAAGCCAGGCACAGTTACTAAAGGCACAAAATATTGCCCACATGGGTTTCTGGACAGAGGATATGTCCACTGGTGCAATATTCTGGTCAGATGAACTATATCGGGTATTCAAGGTGACACCGGATGATTTTATTCCTGATCATCAGCAGGTACTGGAGATGGTTTTAGATGAGGATCGAGTACGGGTTGAACAGGCTTTCCACGATGTAATGAGTTATGGTAATCCCATTGACATGGAATATCGAATCGTCTGTCCTGATGGGGAAATCCGTTATGTCCATACTCAGGGGGAAACACTCGGTACGGATTCTGAGCTGTTACAACAAGTATTTGGTACCACTATTGATATCACTGATCGAAAGAGGACCGAAATGGAATTAAGACACAGTGAAAGCCGTTTGCGTGAGGCTCAACGTATCGCCCATCTGGGGTTCTGGGAGGTGGAGATTGATACAAATTCCATGTATCTGTCAGATGAAGTTTTTGATATCTATAATATCAAACCGGAGGATTTTAATAATACGCTTGCTGATCTGGTAAAACGGATTCATCCGGATGATCGGCACTTCATGGAAGTATCCAGAGTCAAAGCCCTGCAGGAAGATATACCGATGGACGATGAATACAGGGTCATCCGCCCAGACGGTGAAATCCGTTATGTACACGGACAGGGAGAAGTGGTACGTGATAAACAGGGTAACCCCATCAGTATCGTCGGCACCGTTATTGACATTACCGAGCGTAAAGCGGCGGCTGAAGCACTGCAGAGAAGTGAAGAGCGTTTACGACGGTTTTTTGATGCAGGTTTGGTGGGTATGACGATTGTAAGTCCTGATGGTCGCTGGTTACAGGTTAATGATACTTTCTGCGATATGGTTGGTTACACACGTGCTGAACTACTCAATATGCGCTGGAGAGATATTACACATCCGGATGATATAAAAACAGGCAAGAGACAACTCGAGCGTCTGACAGCAGGTGAGTCCCGTAATTTTACCATTGATAAACGTTATTACCGTAAGGATAGCAGTACTGTATACGTGACAGTTTCTTCGGAGTGTGTACGTAATCACGATAATACCATCGATTATTTTATCGCCTTTGTGCAGGATATCACCGAACGTAAACAGACATTACAGGCCCTGCAGCTTAGCGAAGAGCGTTATCGTGCATTATATGATGATAACCCTACCATGTTTTTTACCGTCAATGAGCAAGGTACTATCCTGTCAGTCAACGAATTCGGTGCGGCACAGTTAGGTTATGATGTGGTTGAGCTGGTTGGACAGTCTTATGCCATGACGTTTTATGAAGAAGATATGCCGGTCATGAATGACTATCTGGCGACATGTTTTAACAGTATGAATGCTGTACATCGCTGGGAACTGAGAAAGGTATGTGTGGATGGCGTGATCCTCTGGACGAGGGAAACGGCCAGGCTGGTAACAGATAAGGAAGGGAACAAACAGGCCTTAATCGTTTGTGAAGATATTACTGAGATGAGGAAGTTGTCCGAGCAACTTTCTTATCAGGCCAGTCACGATGCCCTGACCGGATTGATAAACCGCAGGGAATTTGAGCACCGTTTACAACGGGTACTGGAAACAGTGAAAGACGGTAGTTCCGAGCATGCATTATGTTATCTGGATCTGGATCAGTTTAAGGTTATTAATGATACTTGCGGGCATGTTGCCGGTGATGAGTTGTTACATCAGGTAGGCGCGTTGTTACAGGCAGAAGTCAGAAAGCGGGATACTCTGGCGCGTTTGGGGGGCGATGAATTCGGGATCTTGATGGAACATTGCACCCTGGAGCAGGCCAGCAGAGTTGCATCAAATATTCGCCAGGCAATAGAGGATTTCCGGTTTGCCTGGGAAGAAAGAAGCTTCAGTATTGGGGTGAGCGTTGGTCTGGTTCCAATTGTTGCGGATTCAATTAGCAGTATCGAAGTCTTAAAACAGGCAGATGCTGCTTGTTATGCTGCCAAGGATGCCGGTCGTAACCGTATCCATATCTATACGACAGATGATACGGAACTGGCAAAGCGTTCCGGTGAGATGCAATGGGTGGCACAAATAAACCGTGCCCTGGAGGATGATCGTTTCTCCCTTTATGCACAGCCTATTGTACCGTTGGTAAAATATCCGGATGCTGGTGAACATTACGAGCTGCTATTGAGGATGTATAGTGTAGATGGTCAGGCAATTCCCCCCGGCGCATTTCTGGGGGCGGCCGAGCGTTACAATTTATCATCAAAACTGGATCGATGGGTGGTAGACCATTTTTTTCAATGGCTGTTGATGAATCCGGGTCAACTTGCGCGGCTGGCCCAGTGTTCAATTAATCTATCGGCACTTTCACTAGGGGATGATCAATTTTTATCTTATCTGGTGGACCAGTTCAAAAAAACCGGTATACCTGCCAAAAAGATTTGTTTTGAAATAACGGAAACAGCAGCCATTGCAAATCTTTCCAGGGCAACTGTATTTATCAAGACCTTGAAGAACCTGGGATGTGAGTTTGCACTGGATGATTTTGGCAGTGGTTTGTCTTCATTTGCTTATTTAAAAACCTTGCCGGTTGATTATCTTAAAATAGATGGTGTTTTCGTGAAGGATATAGAGAATGATCCTATTGATCTGGCCATGGTGAAATCAATTAATGATATTGGCAAGGTCATGGGAAAACAGACGATTGCTGAGTTTGTTGAAAGTGAATCGATCTTAACTATGCTAAGGGGGATGGGGGTGGATTATGCACAGGGCTACTTTATCGGTCAGCCCAAGCCAATCCAGGAAAAATTACTATTGGCGGCCGTGTTGTAACGGCGGCCCTGGCGTATGGTTGGTAACATAAAATTCTAGTTGATTAAAGGAGGCACGGATTATGCTTGCTGGTTAGGGATCACCATAATTTAATAAAGAAAAATAACATCGATATTAATGGGGTATGCTTTAGAAATTATTTATAAAACATAGTCTTATGACTATATAGTCTGTTCAGCATGAAGGTTGTTTAGTTCGGGCCGGAGTCTTTTGTGACGACTATAGACGACAATACTAACAAAGATCAGCTATCCCCAAGGACACGGTATACTAAGAAATCTGATCATGATCAGCTAATACAGCACTCTGATCAGGAGGGCGCGCCTTTGGCAGTGGACAGCGCTTCAATCCTTGATCAGCTCCCCGGAGTAGTAATTACCACCGATCTTGAAGGCAGTATTTACGGCTGGAATCAGGCAGCTGAGAATCAATTTTCCTATCAGGTCCATGAAATACGGGGTAAGAATATAGCCGTATTACTGGCTGATAACATCCACGCCGATAAACCCGATAAATTAGTACAAAGACTGCGGAATGATGGCGGCTTTCAGCAAGATATTGCCGTACGGGACAAGGATGGAAAAGTTTTCAATGTCACTGCCTGTCTGTCATTGCTACAAGATGGATCAGGTCAGGCTGCCGGATTTGTCTATGTTATGACGCAGCATAAGCTCCAGCAGATTTTACCCGGATATTCGCAGGAAATTACGAACTTCATTGACGCGGGAATATTGGGAATGGCTATTGTTGAGCCGGGAACTTTCCGCTTTTTACAGGTAAATGATTCCTATTGCGATATGGTTGGTTACAGCAGGGAGGAAATGCTGAAAATGACCATATTCGATCTGTCTCATCCGGATGATATAGATGATACAGAGGAGACTTTAAACGGCATCCTCTCAGGCCATCAGGTTCAGGACAGTTATACATTAAACAAACGCCATATTCGCAAGGATGGAGAGGTTATCTATGTAACTGTGTTGGCTAAGTTCTTGCGGGACGAGTATGGAAATGTCAAATCACTGATTGGTTTTATCCAGGATATCACGGATAAACGAATTGCTGAGCAGGCAAGGCTTAAAAGTGAACGGCATCTGCGGCAAGCCCAGCATATTGCCTATTTTGGTTCCTGGGAGTTCAATTACCGCACCGAGACCATCACCATCTCTGATGAAATCTATGAGATGTATGATATCTCCAAGGGCGAGTTCAATCACACCCTCAATGAACTGATACAACGGATTCATCCTGATGACCGGGATAAAACGAATCAGATCAGGGAACTGGCGAAATCCGGTAATGAGGCGTTTAATGTTCAGTACCGTATTATCCGATCCAGTGGAGAAATCCGCTACCTGCATAGCCAGGCGACATTGATTATCGATCCGGAAGATGCATCCAGACGTTTGGTGGGTGCTGTCATGGACATTACCGAGGCTAAGCTGGCGGAACAGCAGATCGAGCGCTACAAACACATCGTTGACACCACGACCGATTATATTTCTTTTGTCGACCGTAACTACGTCTATCAGGCAGTGAACAGACAATATGAGCTCTCCTTTGACTTAAGTCGTGAGGAAATTTTGGGTAAACGGATTGATGAACTCCTGGGGGAAGAGGTTTTTAAAGAGCGTTTACAAGAAAATCTGGAAAAGGCACTTGCCGGTAAAGCCGTTAATTTCCAGGTCTGGATACAGACCCGTAATTTCGGTGAATGTTATGTTGACACCCATTACTATCCGTTTAGGGACGAAGATGGAAAAATAATCGGTATTGTGATTAATGCCCGTGATATTACCGAAAGCAAACGGTCTCAGATAGCGCTGGAGCAAAGTGAGGCCAAATTGAAAGAAGCCCAGCGCATAGCTCATCTTGGCAGCTATGAACATGATCTGGTGATCGGTGAAGTGTTCTGGTCCGATGAATTGTATGCCATTTGCGGTCTTGAACCCGATACATTTACACCTTCCTCGGGTAACTATAAAGAGACCATTCATCCTGAAGATCTCGAAACAGTGCTCAGTCAGGTAGATAAGACGATAGAGGAACGTGGATTTTGTGAGCTGACTTACCGGATTATCAGGCCTGATGGTGAGGTTCGCCACGTTCAGGACAGGGCAAAAATAATATACAACAATCAGGGAGAACCGGAGAAGCTTCTCGGTTCCATACTCGATATCACGGATAGCAAGCTGGCCGAAGAGCAGCTTCGGAAAAGCGAGGCAAATCTGCGTGAGGCTCAGCAGATTGCCCGTCTTGGCTTTGTCGATGTGGATCTGGTCACCAATAAACGCACCTGGTCAGAAGAACTTTACAATATCTTTGGTATTAATTCGGAGGACTTTGATCCGGTCAACACCACTCTTATGGATCTTGCACATACGGAAGACCGGGAACTGATACAGTCTGCCAGAGATGCGATCCTGAAAGATGATACTCCCTTTGATATTGAATATCGCATTCTGCGTGATGATGAAGTGCGCTATGTTCATAGCCGTTCCAATGTGATACGAAATGATGAAGGTGAGCCCATAAAATTAATGGGTACGGTTATGGATATCACCGACAGAAAGCTGGCACAACAACAACTGGAACGTTACAAACATATCATTGATACCACCGGTGAGTTTGTTTCTTTTATTGATAAGGATTATGTCTACCAGGCAGTCAACAAACAATATCTCCATGGATTTGAAAAAGATGCTGAAGACATCGTTGGACATTCCGTGCCCGAGTTATTTGGCCAGGATTTATTTGAAAACAGGGTGAAATATTATCTTGATAAAGCGCTTTCTGGCGAAACTCCCAATAGCAAAGATTGGCATGATATTCCCCGTTACGGGCGGCGATGTATGGATACGACTTATTATCCTTTCCGTGGTGATAGTGGTGAGATCACCGGTGTGGTTGTCAGTAGCCGGGATATTACCGAATCAAAACGGGCAGAACAGGAAATCACGCGATATAAACACATCGTCGATGCTACCGGTGATTATATTTCTTTTGTGGATAAGGATTATGTTTATCGAGCTGTAAACAGAAAGTATCTGGAAGCATTTAATAGAAAGTGGGAAGACATCGTCGGGTATCCGGTGAAGAATTTTGTGGGCATGCAACA
Source organism: bacterium (assembly GCA_028278125.1). Next base: position 7,104 of record JANQEY010000243.1, read on the forward strand.
TTTCAATGACAATATTAAACCTGTGCTTGATAAAGCCCTGGCAGGTGAGCAACAGAATTATCAGTCATGGATGGAAATACCCAATGAAGGATACTGTTGTATTGATGGCTATTTTTATCCTTACCGGGAGGAGGACGGAACTATATCCGGGGTGGTAGTCAGTGGTCGTGATGTGACAGAATCAAAACTGGCACAAAGCCAGATCGAGAAATATAAGCATATTGTCGATTCCACCGATGATTATGTTGCTTTTGTTGATCCGGATTATGTCTATCAGGCTATCAATAAAAAGTATCTGGAGTCATTTGGAAAACCTGCCCATGAGATCATCGGCCATTCCGTGCCTGATTTGCATAAAAGTGAGTGGTTTGAGCGTAATACACAGCCATATCTGGATAAGGCACTGGCGGGGGAAACCCAGCATAGCCAGATGTGGGAAGATGTACCCCATCTGGGGCGACGTTATATTGATGCCAGCTACTATCCCTACCGGGAGGAAGACGGGGCAATCTCCGGTGTAGTCGTCAGTACCCGGGATATGACAGATAAGAAACTGGTCGAAGAACAGATTACTCGATACAAACATATAGTGGATTCCACCGATGACTACGTATCGTTTATCGATAAGAACTATGTCTATCAGGCAGTGAATCGGCAATATCTGTCAGCCTTTCAGAAGACGTGGGGAGAATTGATTGGTCATACTGTGGAAGAACTCCACGGCAAGGAGGTATTCGAACGTACCCTCAAGCACAACCTGGATTCAGCATTTAAGGGCAGGAGACAAAAATACAGATTCTGGGTAGAAATCCCCCGGGACGGACAACGCTATATTGAATCGAATTTATATCCTTATCGCGGTGAGGATGGGGAGATCAGCGGTGCCGTGGTATTAACCCGGGATATCACCGACGCGAGGCTGGCGGAGGAGCAGATAGAGCGCTATAAGCATATCGTCGATGCGACTGATGATTATATTTCATTTGTTGACAGGGATTTTATTTATAGGGCAGTCAATAAACAGTATTTGGGAGCCTTTGGAAAAGAATGGGATGACATCGTCGGCCATCCTGCAGCAGAACTGCATGATGAAAATGAATATGAAATCAATATTAAGCCGTTTTTAGTTAAAGCCTTAGCAGGGGAATCGCAAAATAATCAATTCTGGATCAATATTTCCAACTATGGAAAACGGTTTATCGATTCAAACTACTTCCCCTATCGTGAGGAGAGTGGTGATATTACCGGAGTCGTCGTGAGTACTCGTGATATTACTGAAGCGAAACTGGCGGAGAGCCAGATACAACAATATAAACATATTGTCGATTCCACTGATGACTATATCTGTTTTATCGATAGGGATTATATTTATCGTGCTGTTAATAAAAACTATATACAACGGTTTGAAAAGACACGAGCTGAGATTGTCGGAGAGCATGTCGCCACATTACACGGCAGGGAATATTTTGAAAACAAGATAAAGAATGATATTGATCGGGCGCTTTCCGGAGAAATACTCAATTATCAGACCTGGTTACCTACTCCCAAAGGTCAGCGCTATTTTGAAAGAAATTATTATCCGTATCGGGACAATACGGGTGTCATTACCGGGGTTGTCCTGACGACTCAGGATATTACCGAGAGACAACGGGCGGAAGAAGTCCTGCAGCAATACAAACATATCGTAGATACCAGTAACGATATGATGGCACTTCTGGACAGAAGCAATGTTTACAGGGCGGTCAACAAAAAATACCTGGAAGCCTATAATAAAACCTGGGATGAAGTGGTAGGACACCATATTGCGGATATTACCGGCCGGTCATTCTACGAAGAGTTTGCCAAGGAGCACTTTGCGAGAACCCTCAAAGGCGAGAGTTTTAATACACAGGTCTGGCGGGATTACCCGGGCTATGGAAAAGTCTATACCGATATCACCTATATGCCTTACAGACTTGCGGATGGAACCATCGACGGTATCGTACTGAGTATTCATGATATTACCGAGCTGAAAAAAACCCAGGATGAGCTGGAGAAAAGACAAGTCCAGCTTCGGGAAGCCCAGCGTATCGGTCAATTGGGTTTTTTCGATCATGATCTCAGCACCGGTGAAATGTTCTGGTCCGATGAGCATTACAACATCTTCGGTGTCGATACAGGTACGTTTCAGCCGTCTATGCGATCTGTTATATCACTGATTCATCCGGATGACCGGGAAAGTGTTCGAAAAGTTGTGGAAACGGCAATTCATACCTTTAAGTTGCAGAATAATGTTCATAGAATTATCACTCCTGATGGAGAAACTAGATACATCCAGATCCAGGGGGAAGTGATAGCGGATGAGGAAGGTAAGGCAGCGCATATCATCGGAACGGCTTTGAATGTAACCGAACAAAAGCAGGTTGAGGAAGAACTGCGACAAAGCCAGGCACAATTACTGGAGGCGCAACGTATCGCGCATCTGGGTTTTTGGTGGACGGAATATACATCTGAAGGGGAAAAAGTCCTGTGGTCTGATGAAGTATATGATATCTACGGTATTAAACCCGAAGATTACAGCGGTAGTTACGAGGACAGGCTAAAAGTTATTCATCCTGACGACCAGGATTATGTCGCCAATACGGTTATGAACACAGTAAAAGTCGGTGATACCTTCGATATCGAGTACCGGGCCGTTCGTCCCAATGGTGAGATCCGTTATATCAATGCCCGAGGAGAAGTCATCCAGGAAGCAGATGATTCCGGTAAACAGATAAAGCGATTTGGCACCGTAATGGATATCACCCAGCAGAAAAGGGTTGAGGAGGAATTACGCCAAAGCCAGGCACAATTACTGGAGGCGCAACGTATCGCCCATCTGGGCTTTTGGTGGACGGAGATGACAGATCAGGGAGAGAGAATATTCTGGTCTGATGAAGTTTATAATATTTATGGGATTCCTCCCGGGACATTCATTGGTAAAAGGGCGGAACAGATCCGGCGTACGCACCCTGAAGATCGTAAGCTGGTACTAGAGAAGATACTGGAAAACGTCAATGAAGGTGATGAATTTGATATTGAGTATCGCATTATCAGACCCGATGGAGAAATCAGATTCATTCACGTGCGTGGGGAAGTCGTCGAGGCGGCGGAGGGCTCCGGTGGATTCATAAGGAGGTTCGGTACAATTATGGATATCACCGAGCAGGAACGCGTTGAAGAAGCACTGCGCATGGGGGAAGAGCGGTTGCGGCGCTATTTTGATGCCGGTCTGGTAGGTATGGTTATCATTGGCACGAATAAAGAATTTCTTCAGGTAAACGATACCTATTGTGAGATGACCGGATATTCACGGGAAGAATTATTAACCATGACTTTAGAAGATGTATCACACCCTGATGATATGCAGGAAAGTGAAGAACAATTACAAAAGACATTCAGGGGAGAACAGGAAGGGTTTGCGCTCGAAAAACGCTATTTGCGCAAAGACGGTGAAGTCATCTACGTTGCCGTTTCTTCGGCATCCGTGAGAGACGACGATGACAGTATTGAGTATTTAGTCAGTTTTATTGAAGATATTACGGAACGAAAACGAGCTGAAAAGGAATTAGACAAGTATCGCGATCAACTTGAAGATCTGGTCGTGGAGCGAACTGAAGAACTAAAAGTAGCTCAGGAAGAACTTATCCGTAAGGAGCGTCTGGCGGTTTTGGGGCAGTTAACCGCTACCGTCAGTCATGAACTTCGCAATCCATTGGGGACTATTCGTTCGACACTCTATACCGTGGGCAATAAGATCCGAAAACACAGCGATTTGAATCTGGACAAGGCATTAAACCGGGCACAGAGAAATATTACCCGATGTGACAATATTATTGAGGAACTTCTGGATTATACCCGGACTCATCCGATACAACTCAAGGAAAATAATATTGATCAATGGTGTCAGGAAGTCCTGACAGATTTTCAGTTCCCACAGGATATCGCTGTTAAAACCAGTTTATGTTCAGGGGCTACCATCCCCTTCGAGAAGGATCGTCTGCATCGATGCATGATCAACATTCTGAGTAATGCATGTCAGGCAATGACCCAGGAGGAAGAGGGATTCGAACAGAAAAATAAACAGCTTACAATAGAAACGGCCATAGAAGGCGAAAGGCTGGAAATCCGGATAACGGATACCGGTCCGGGTATACCAGAGGATAAAATGGAAAAGATTTTTGAACCACTCTATAGCACAAAAATATACGGTGTTGGTTTAGGCTTACCTATAGTCAAGCAGATTATGGAACAACACAGGGGGGGAGTAATATTCCGTTCCCAACAGGGGCAGGGCACAAGTGTTACTTTGTGGCTACCGTTACAACAACAAGATCAAGACATAAAAGGGGCTGCTGCATGAAGAAAATATTAATCGTTGATGATGATCGTGATTTTGCCGATGGAATAGCTGAGATAATTGATGAGGAAGGATATGAATCCTTCTTGGCTTATAGCGGTCAGGAGGCATTACAGGTAATCCAGAAACACGACATTGATGTTGTTTTTCTGGATATTCGTATGCCACAGATGGATGGTGTTGAAGCCGTTAAGGAAATCCGTAAATTAAAACCGGATATCCGTGTCGCAATGTTAACCGGTTATTATGATCAGGACATGCGTGAAGCCGCGTTGGATAATGGTGCAAGTGATGTTTTACATAAACCAATCGATGTAGATGATCTGCTTTCTTTTATTGAAGCGAATGGTCTGGAGGAGGTTATCCTGTTGGTGGATGATGATGAGGATTTCTCCGACAGTATAAAATCCACCTTGATGGAACACGGATATAAGGTTTTTATCGCACGGGATGGGCCCCAGGCAATTGAGTATGTTCTGCATAATAAGGTAAGTCTCATGTTGCTCGATCTGCGCCTTCCCGATGAAAATGGGATTGATATTTACAATAAATTAAATGAACAAGGTAAGGCCCCACCGGCATTTGTCGTGACGGCATACGCTGAAGATGAATATCAACAGATCGAACGACTTAAATCACTATCCATCAAGCAGGTCTTTCAGAAACCATTTAACCCGGAAGATTTGATCAAGGCGATTGAGAATGTGTCCCGTTAGAAACTAAAGATTCCATGAATTAGATAAAAGACCATGGTTGCCCAGATAGAAGCGTTCCCGGTTCAACGTATCTTGTTGGTGGATGATGATAAGGATTTCTCTGAATCCATGTATGATTTGCTTGAATCGGAAGGATATGACACCAGAATTGCTCACGACCAGCGAAATGGCCGGCAAATTGTGCAGGAATTCAGGCCTCATGTTGCATTGCTGGATATACGTTTGGGGAATGATTCCGGGATCGATTTTCTGCAGATGATGAAACAGGAAAGCCCAGATACGATTTGTATTATGTTAACGGCGTATGCAAATGTTGATACAACAATCGAATCCTTGCGTCTGGGTGCATATGATTATTTACGCAAACCCGTACAGGCCGAAGATTTACTGGCAACATTGGATCGTTGTTTTGAAAAATTACGCCTAACAAGAGAGAAAAAAGTCGCCGAGCAGGCCTTGAGAAACAGTGAAGAAAGATTTCGCAGTCTTGTTACCAATATTCCAGGTGTGGTTTATCGATGCAGCCTCAGTAATGTTATAACCATGC
>JANQEY010000255.1 GCA_028278125.1 bacterium
AATGACCAGCGACGTTCATACCTGTTTGTCTGCAATCCATTTGGTATCCAGGCTGATAACGTGGAAACAACCGGTGGTGGTGGTGGTACATGGGACGCCATCTGGGACTCCAAGGGTATTATAACCGCTGAAGGGTACCAGGTAGAAATTGCAATCCCATTTTCCTCGATGCGTTTCCAGAGAAGTGAAGATGACCAGGTATGGGGTTTTGACGCAATCAGGAGTTACCCCCGAAACGTTCGTCATCATATCGGGCTTTTCGCACGTGACCGAAACAATAACTGCTACCTTTGCCAGGCTGAGAAAATTATTGGCTTTGCTGGTGCTACTCCCGGGAGAAATATTGAATTTGATCCCACTGTCTCCGGACTGGTGACTGAAGAGAGAGTTGATGGTACAAGAGGTAGATTCGTTGAAGAATCCCGCGAGGAAGATCTTGGACTTACAGCCAGGTGGGGATTGACACCCAACCTGACTTTTAACGTAACAGTAAACCCTGATTTCTCCCAGGTCGAAGCGGATGCCGCCCAGCTGGATGTTAACCGTCGTTTTGCATTATGGTACAGGGAGCGCAGGCCGTTTTTCCTCGAGGGAAGTGAATTGTTTGATACCCGTTTTAATGCCGTTCATACCAGGACACTTGCAGATCCCACTTGGGGTATGAAACTGACCGGAAAAGAGGGAGCGAACGCTATCGGCTATTTTACTGTACGGGACGAGGTTACAACAATCATGATTCCCGGCACAGAAGGCTCCAATACAACTTCGCTCGATTACATGTCAACAGGATCGGTTTTAAGGTATCGCAGGGATATTTTAGGATCTTCTACGATTGGTATTTTAGCCACAGACAGGGAGAGCGAAGGTTATCACAACCGTGTCGGCGGAATTGATGCGGATTTACGTGTCGCTAAGACTGAACGTATTAGTTTCCAGGTGCTGGATTCACGTACTCAATACCCGGTCGAATCGATCAGGGAAGCCATGGACGATGACGAATATGAGCTGCCTGATGAAGAATTTGAGGGACAGGCCTACAGGTTCAGGTATTCACATGGCACCAATAACCTGGACTGGTACCTGATTTACAGGGATGTTACGCCAAATTTCCGTGCAGACCTGGGATTTATTCCGCAGGTTGGATATCGATTCGCGGATGGGGGATGGGGACATACCTGGCACAACGACTCCGATCACTGGTGGAACATGCTGAACATCGGTTCGGGATATGAGATCAAACAGGATCACTACGGGAACTACCTGTCCAAGGCAGCGACATTCTGGGGGGATTACGGCGGACCTTCTGAAAGCTACATGGACTATTACGGTGAAATAGGTTCTGAGCATTACGATGGGAAAGAATACCCGGCCAACTGGATCTGGCTTTGGGGTGGTTTCCGGCCATGGGCGGATGTCTGGTGCTCAATGAGTGCAACAATTGGCGATGAAATAGATTACGACAATTCACGAGAAGCTGATGTAGTACGATTAAGTCCTCACCTGGGATTAAAACTCGGTCGTCATCTCTCGATTGATATAGACCATGAAGTTGAATGGTTAAATGTAAAACCGGGGAACCTCTACGTGGGCAATATCAGCCAAACATGGATAGTTTACCAGTTTACAAGAAGAATGTTCCTGAGGACAATCTTCCAGTACGTTGATTACAGGTTTAATATAGATAATTACGATGATCCCGAAGACATGGATTCAAAGTACCAGGGCTTATTCAGCCAGGTACTCTTCTCATACAAGGTTAATCCACAGACAGTACTCTACCTGGGTTATTCGGACAACTGGGATGGTGACCAGGAAATTCCAATTACACAAACCAACCGTACAGTTTTTATGAAACTGGGATACGCCTGGGTACTTTAAACAGTAATCTAAATATTAATATCTAACACCCGGCTGGAAGTTGCCGGGTGTTTTTATTTGTAGAACTCATTTACACTTGTTTGAAAAGGGTGGCCCGACTTGACTCGCAAGTCGGGTTTCTTACCGCTTCCTCGCAACGACACTAGCCAATTCTCCTTGGTAATTACATAAATCATAGTCGATAATCATTTTCCTTTTGTAACAATAGCTATTTGTTAACAACCTTGATTTGAAATATCTTTCCTAATCCGCGAGAAAATTGCTGATTCTATGAGAAAGATATTCCAGACCCGTAACCTCACATTTCTCTGGCTGGGACAGGTCATCAGCCAGAGCGGTGATTCCATCTACCAGATTGCTCTCCTCTGGCTGGCGCTCGAATTATCAGGTTCCAAGAGTGTAACAGGTATTGTTGCCATGTCATCATACCTTCCGGCGATGATATTTGCCCTGTTTGCGGGTATTGTGGCTGACCGGGTGAGCAGGCGTGGGGTAATGCTGGCGGCGGATGTTTTTCGTGCTCTCATTGTAATCGGTATTCCCCTTGCGGCATTCTTCGATATTTTGAGCACTCCGGTACTGATAATAAACGCATTCCTCCTGGCAAGTGCAGCAGCGTTTTTTAATCCGGCGAGAGATGCGATAATTCCGCAGTTGGTTCCCAAAGATGGACTTGTAAGGGCGAATTCACTGATACAAACAAGCTGGCAGCTTTCAATGCTTATTGGTCCTGCACTTGCGGGATTAATATTGCATCATGTTGGTATTATCCATCTCTTCACATTTGATACCTTAGCATATCTTATTTCATTCTTTTTTGTTCTGCTCATACAGCGAAAAAGGTATATCGATTATAAACCTGCAATAGAAAAAATCAACCAGGATCATGGTAAAGGTATCAAACTATCAGATGTTTTCGAGGGGTTAAGATATACCGTCAAACATCCGGTCCTGTTTCCGCTATTACTGATCACGATTGCTGATAACCTGTTGATAATGGGTCCTGCAATTGTTGGTACACCTGTATTTGTAAAAGAAGTCCTGGCAAAGGACGCATCCGGTTACGCATTAATACAGGCGTGTTATGCTGTGGGGATGTTATTCGGGACCGCTGGACTACTTGCCTTCGGGAAAAAGATAAAAAAGGGGAAGATCCTGTTGGTAGGAATGATGCTGGACGGAATCACATTTACACCTTATTTCTTTGTCCGAACCTTTGAACAAATGGCGATTGTCACAGTTATTCATGCAATAGCGATTCCGATGCTGACTGTTATCCGCGCATCGATAATACAGGAGATTGTTCCCCAAAAGATGACAGGCCAGATATTTGCCCTGGTCAGTCTTGCGGTTGTTGGCGTGTCTGCTGTCTCATCGGGTATAACCGGGATGGTTCTCGAAGTTGTCCCAGTTCCGACACTCTTTTTTGTGATTGGTAACCTGGCATGTGTTTGTGGGATAATCGGTTGGTTATTTGCTTCTAAATTGAGAAACCAGGCTTAGAGTTATCTATAAGGAATTTTATTTCAATAGTATCATTTTCTGGTTCTGAATGAAAGTTCCAGAGTTTATCTGATATATATATACACCACTTGCCATACCCGGATTTGAACCGGTTGCATCCCAGTAGACCGAATGATATCCCGCCTGGTAATATGAATCGGTTAGAACATTCACAAGTTCACCAAGAACATTATATACTTTGATATTTACCCTGTTAGATTCCGGTAGTCCGAACCTGATATTAGTGACAGGATTAAATGGATTCGGGTAATTCTGGCAAAGAATATATTCGTTCGGAATCTCATTAAAATCTAGATCGATTCCAAAATTGTATACGCCCTTTTCAATGGATCTGCCATCCGGTTTCTTAAGGTCATATCTTAGAGTAAAGGTATTATCATCATTAAATTTGTTAAAGGTGACAGATGCGAGTAACCCAGTTCCATTTACGCTTTGAATCTGCCTGTCCATTCGAGACTGGAACAACTGTAATCCATTTTCACGCTCATAATGCTTGAAAAATGATCCATCATTTGTCAGGAATTCACCATCCTCGATTACGTTTAATTCCAATGAGTGCCTGTCATAATAAAGCATCATTTCAGCGGCAAGAAGATCTTCCACATTATCGGCATAGATTTCAATCCTTACTTCATCCGCATTATCAATCTGCTCAATTCGTAGATGTTGAGGTTCGTTGCTTTGCAAGGATTTTGTGCCTGATTTTCCTGTACTCGTCTCTGTAGGATCAAATGGATCATACCCTCCAAATGGTGCCGAGAAATTTTGTGCCTGGTACCAGTCGAGCATCAGCGTAAATGCCATCAAGTCAAAGATGTCCAGCTCACCATCAGGTTGAGAAGCGATATCAGGAATAGTGCCAGTGTAGGGTCCCAAGTCAGCGATGGGATCCTGTTGTCCGCCGAATCCGTTCCATGCTGATGTAAAAACGACTATATCGTCAAACCCGATTATACCGTCCGGGATGGGTTTCATGTATGGTGGAGTCCCCCTGTCTCCCTCTGCAAGAGGTGCTGCGATATCACCGGCATACCCAAACCTTAAAGCAAGATCACCAACATGCGGAAGTGTCACAGCAGCCCCGGTATAATCAGCCCATGAACCGTTTATCAGGTTCATGGTTCCGTTATAAAAACGGGATGCTGGCGAAATGGCATCCTCGGTAACCTGCACGGTTATAATAGCTACCGTAAAAATCGGCGGCCCTGAAACAAGCCCCGTATTTGAACCGAGGACTGCTGTATTCATCTCAAATGTACCGGTTGAATTATTCCAACCCGGTTCAAAAATTGTACCCTGGTTCTGAACAGCCTGCCAACCCGGACCTTCTGTGATGTCCACAATCTGGATTCTATCCTGGGGATAGGTCCCGTTAAACGAAACAGCCGAGATGCTGTCCGGGTAGACAACGTTCAGGTTTATCTGGCGAATGGCATTGTTCTGGATGGTGATAAACAGGTCTTCGTCGGCATTGTCATAGGCTCCAATGCCCTGGGCAAGGTTGGAACTGATTTCCAGAGGATACGAGGCACTTGATTGAGACTCGGCGAGCAGTATCCCGTTTGTATTAAATAATCGGGCGTAAAGAAGGTAAAATCCATCGGCTGGTGCACCGTTTGGTGTTGTTGAAAATGTCCACTCAAATTGGGTGGTTGTTGGATCGTATGTGTCGTTAGTGCAAAGAATTGGGCTTGCCTGCCCAGCAGCGGTAGTGTCGCTATAATAAAACTGGATATAGGAACTGTCGGGGTAATCCTTCGCCATAAAGTTCCAGCCCGCGTTTTTCTGGAACAGGAATGAACCGGTTGGCGGATAGGGATATAGCGAGTTCAATTCCGTATAATCGAGGTCAAGAGACGGTTCATCTCCAACCTGGTATTTGACCACAAGGTTATTAATTTGATCGCAGACATATACATCAATATTATTGCCATTTTGAACAACCGAAACACCTGTCGGATTATCGATCATCCCCAGCCCACTTTCAGCACCGGTTATTGAAGTGTAGATCGTTGGTGGAGTATCACCCCCATCGCCCCCATTTTCCGCGTCCTCGTCGTTATAAACAAGGATTCGATCATTTCCCGTATCGCAGACAAACAGGTAAACCGAGTTGTCTGTGCTGTCCTCGATTACCTCCACATCTGTGGGATTATTAAAAGATGAAGCTGTATAAGCGGAATCGATACTTGTTACCCACTGCATTGATGCACGCTGGGCACCACTTTCGGGGGTAAATTTCAGTTTAGCAATCCTGGTGTTACCCGGATCAGACACGTAAACATCATACCATCCCTGGGCTGCATTCCATCTCGAGGCTATTCCGGATGGACCATCCAGGCTGTCGGATGATGTTGTTCCGTGGTAGTCGAGGACGTCAATTACCGGTTCGTAATTGGCGTAAATGGAATCTCCGGGATTTGGGATTACACCAAAACTGCCATCGCCGAACATTAGCACCTGTGTACTGTAATCAAATGTGTAATGGCTGTCGTTTGAAGTTGAGCCGGTAAAATCATCTACCCTTGTCCATAAAACAGGTGAATTGGCACCGTCACGTGTATATAACTCAAACTCACCCTCCATTGGACGGGTAGCAGCCACAAAACTCTGGTTAGCTGGACTGCCCGCAGGTGCAAGGCCGTAATCGTCTCTTCGTTCTGTATCGTCCTGGAAATAATCGCTCACAGTCCCGTTGGTTGCCGATTCTCCGTTGTCGGCACCCTTGAGGACTCTGATACGGTTACTGTCCGTGTCGGCGATAAAGATATACTCATTGATAGTTGGTGTTGTGCTGAAGATTATATCCGCGTAATCGTCCACACCAAGATCTGTTGGCGTTCCACCACCCTCAGCCGTGAGAGTAATCCGCATCCCGGGGACTTTGTCATCGATATCATATGCGGGACCTCCTCCTGCACCAATCGAATGGAGGGCGATTATGTTCCCACTTGAGATGTCCTCGATCTTAAATACTGCTCCATCCATATCCGCGCCACCAGATGATGGAGCGGTTATACATGTTATCCTGTAGTCGTGGTCGGTTACAAGGGCGTTGTTACGGACAGTTTGTGTCAGTGCAGGGCCACGGGTACCCCCGGTAAACGTCCAGGCATTGGCTGCAACAGGTGCTCCAACGGCTATCACGTTCGAGGCATTACTCTGCGAAATTGAGACGTCAGATGGATTCCCTAACGGGGCATCATATGACGATACCCATTCGAACTCGGTGGCGTCGTTCTGGATTTTGTACGCATGGACTCCAAACATTGTTGCACCGCCATCGAGTACATAGATATCAACTATCTCCGAATCCGCAGAAGCTGTATTTACATTGCGGGCAACTGCCACCAGGCTGTCAAATAGAACCGGGTTATTGTTGGGGATGGTCTGGTTGATCTCTACACGATCGCCATCAACAACACCGTTATTGTTAACTCCAACACCGGCTACGGAATAGTCTATATCACCCGCCAGGTCTGTTGCCGGGATGGAGCTGTACGCGTATTCGACATCTATTTCATCACCGTCAGCCAGGGTATTGTCAGGGAAGGTGAATACGCCACCAGTCCCAGCAGCCCCAACATAAACTATCTCATAAACGGCATCGCCTGTACTGTAAGTGCTGATGTCGCTGACACGTGTAAATACTTCACCGTCGATAGATAAAAGTTCCGATCCTCCAACAACACCACCGTTGGCAAGCATCAGGTTGTTATGGTCGAATTCTCCGGCAGCCAGGGGACCTGTGCCGTCATAAGTGAAATCGGCAGTTACTTCGCTGGTACGTTCGATATTGGTGGTAAAAAACTGGACACGTTCGTTCGAGGAATCGACAACATACGCCAGGAAATCCGAACCATCATACCAGCTGACCAGTTTAACACAATCGTCAAACGATCCGGTAATCTGTGGATTATTAACCAGCTGCCATTCATAACTGTCGATAGCGTTAATAACACGGAATTCCGTGCCTGTCCATTCCACAACCGGGATATAATTTCTCGGCTGGGCAAATAGTACTAAAGGGAGTATAAGAGTAATAAATATAACAACTAATAATTTTTGACGACGGTACATTTATTTCCCCGAGAATTTCCTGGGGAATAATTAAGCAAAGCTTATGCCGGATTTGGAGGGAGATAATGTAGTTGTAAAAGATTGTTAAATAAGACAGTAGAGATGGATTGATTCTCATTTTTGAATTGTGATATCATGGATAGGAAATTGTTGCCGTGGGAAAGTTGAAAAGATAACTAGTAAGAGAACTTTGTTAAATATTATGAGAATCTAAGTCACTTTACATGCAGAATTTGAGAGAATGTGTCTTATGATTTCATTAGTTTTATGGCAATTGGACCATTGAAGTTAAATGCTAATTTAAACTTTACTCGCATATCATATCGTATGGTAGTCCAAACGCTATCTTTGGTATTTGAGTGATCAGAATAAATATTATCTTTATGTTTGTCTGATTTAATCCAACAATAGTAAGGTTCTAAACTGACAATACTCCCAAAGAATTCTTCATCGATTGGATAACTTGGTTTACTTTTCACTCGAGGGGCTACTCTAGCCTTCTTAAGGCGATTGAATATCTTTTTACTTTCACTTAATTCACCTTCTATAAATAGCATTCTTGCAAGTAAAATTCTAGCATCGTAATTTGTGTCGCTCTCTATATATGAACGTTCAATATGATATCTAAATGCTTCGCTCCTTTCATCTCCTTCTTCTAGTAAGATTTTGGCGTACTTATAGTTTAGCATTCTTTCATTTGGATTCGATTCTAGTGCTTTTTCTAGTATTGTTTTTTGTTCAGCCTTTCTTCCTAAACTTTCATAAGCTTTACATAAACCTAATACTATATAAAGTTTTCGTGGATTAGCCTGAAATGCCTTTTCTAAACAATTGATTGTTCTCTGTGAATCATGCAATAATCTACCCAGATCAGCTTCATCTTTTAATAGTTCTGGATTCTGAGGGTATTTTCGCAGACCACTGGAAATAAGCTTTTCTGTATTTTCAAGCATATTCTTAAGTTCGATATCTTTTGAATCGTCATCTTCATTTAATAGTAATCGTATTTTTTTTAGGTTGATTTTATTTAGTGTATGAAAAGCGTACTCCTCGTTAGTTTTCCTTCTAAGTAAGCCATGCGCGATATTCTCAGCTTCATTAAAATAATGTTTTTCTTCAATTTTTGATCTTGCTTGATCGGTCTTACGCAAAAGAATTTCTGATTTAGTATGCATTATAGTATTATTATCAGGATCTAGTTCGTGAGCTCTTGAGATTAATTCCAGACTTTTTGATAAATTTCCATTTGGTCGTTTCATTTCATATATGGCGCGTTGATGAAGTAGTATTTTATTTTCCCTTCCAACTAATTCTTCAGCTATACTATATATATTCGAGATCATTTGATGATCATTAAATAAGTTCAATACTGAATTTGCTTTGATCATTCCTACAAAAGCTTTATAATCGGTGGAATAGTCAAGATTCACATTACTAAGACATTTTACATATTCATCATATCGATCTTCTGCATGGATCAAAATCTCTTCAAATACCATTTGGGCAATATGTGGATGTCTGGTGCTATATAAATAATCACTATATCTAGTGTGATATTTTGAAAATACTACCCTTTCTAAAGGTTTAAAAAATCTTTGTTCAAATTCATTAAAGTTTATTTCATAGATTCTACTTATAAGTCCTGCTCGTACTAACAATCCCATTCTATTGAACAAACAAATGGATAAATAAATTCTTTGTGCTTCTAAAGGAATTATATTCTCGTATTCATCCTTAATAATTTCTGGAAATTTTTTTCCTCTAGTTGCTTCATGTAAAGCAACTAAAATCTGTCTGCCGTGCCTATATTCTATTGCCTGTATTCTTTCTTCTTGAGACTTGTTTTTTAGGATACCAAGTGAATCGTACTTTTCAAGCAATGTAACTAGTTGTTTAATCTCATCTTTCTTTAAATATTGAATATCATATTCTTTTGTGACAAGGGATTCAATTGGATCAGAATACATATTCCATTCTTTAGTTCTTGCCGCAACGATTATTGTTAGTTTTGATGAATTACGTCCGATATCTCTAATTAGTTTTTGGATTTCTTTTATGTAATCAGTAGCATTATCAATAAAGAGAAAAACCCGTTCATCTGTTAACCTGATAATCTCTTCAATAGCAGGAGCGATGATATTTCCATATGGATTGAGAAAAATACATAAAAGATCATAATCAAAAGATGCTTCCCAAGCGATTCGTTTTAGGAAAACAGTTTTGCCAGCGCCGGCATGGGCTTTTATTACAATGAGCTCAATTTCATCACTATGTTCAGACTCATCAATAAAGAAAGAATCTGAAATAATAGTATCACACAAATCTCTTCTGACATCCAGTTTTTGTTCAACAATACCCCATCCTGAACTATCACCTTTATAAAAATCATTTGGATCAACTACTTTTGTTGATCTCATATCTTTCACATATTCAGCATCGTTTGAGATGAAATTTATCGTATATGAACTGAACTCTTGATCTCTTACTAGCTTTTCAAAAAGCTTAGATTTCTGAACTTTTGTCTGAGGTCTTAGTTTTCTAAGTGGTTTATCTATTTTTTTATCAATCGAATCAATAAAATTTTCAAATGATCCTCGAATTGGTGTAACTTTTTTCATCATCCAATATGATTCAGCATTTCTGGATATCTCTGGAATTACTAGGTAATGACGAGGTCTATTATCTCTATTTGTTGCAATCTGGAGTGCGTTTCTGATATCCCAATCACCAATACTATATCCTATAAATACGATACTATTGTTATTTCCAAGATCTTCAAAATCCCTAAAAATGAATTTTCTACCACTGAGACTCTTCTCATATTGATCAGTCGATATTATAAGTGGACAGTTTTCATCATTTATATTTGAAATACATCCATGGAGTTTCAGCAATTTTAAACAATCTGAGTCATTCATTTTATCATCAATATTCTCAAAATCTTTGATAAATGTTCTTAGTTGTTGTAGGGGCTCTGAAGCTTTTTCATAAGACACTTCAATTAATCGATCATAATTTGTGGTTATAATTGCTCTCCATTTAAATTCTGGAATTGTTAAATGTGCTTCGCTTGGATTAAATCCTTCAAAGATTTCTCTGATGTAATCTTGCACATAGAAGAGGCTGCGTTGGCTAATGGCGTAATCTGCGATCTCTTTTAAACTTGCATCTTTATCTTCTCCACCTAGAAACTTATCTGATAATAATTCCTTTAGTTCCTTTGTCCCTGGAGGATTATTATTATTATCATCAAGCGCATCTCTCGAGGCACCTGATCCGAGAAATAAGACCACTTCCCCGTGGAATATTTGATCAATTAATGGTTGAGGAATTTCCATAATTATGAATACTTTCTATTGATTAAAATTGAACATGAATTAATGAATCTTAGCAATACATAATCAGAAACTCTTAGACGACGACCATGAATTGTTAGTAACGATAATATCAAGTACTTGGTGCGCAAGTACGATTGATCAAGACTTTTATTATTTGATGAGAAATTTGAGAGTTGTAAAAATATAGTGTGAGATTGCTCTACGAAGTGGAATATGGCGGTAAATAAAACGCTGTTGTACATAGACGACATTTTTTTCTCCAAAGTATTATATTTATCTAATAAAAGGTCTCCACGGTAGATTTATAAATTTGTAATTATTTGTTGCAATGTAACTGTCCTTATATTCTATAATCAAGTGAATAAACAGGTTGTATTAATTATTATTAGCAAAAAGTTTTAAAGAAAAAACCGGCAATTGCCGGTTCATATATTATATGCAATTATAATATAGATAGATATATAAATAACTACTTCTCCCCTTCCGTCAAAGTAATATCGACCGGGATTTCGAAACCTTTGTATTCGAAGTAGATTATCCCGTCCGCTTTGTAGAACATCTTGTCGCCCTTGAGCATCTTGGCTACTTTGTCGCCGGTTGAGGAGATAGGGACTGTTACAAACGTTGGATAGGAAACAGTTTTGTTCTTAGGTAAAAACATTTTCTCTTTAATCTCACCTACACCAACCGGTTCATCGTCGTCATCAAGTTCCTCTGAGTCGGCGTAAAATTCGATAGCCATTTTGGCAGCGTGAAGGTCAACAATGGACTTATTCTTGATATCGACATCCATCTTAAAGGAGACATCAAACTTGGGGATGTTATCCTTGTCGATATCTTTCAAATCTCCAACCTGGCGGGCGAAATCCAGCGGTTTGATTTCGGGCTTGATCGAGGTCATTTTGAAGCTCATCGATTCCTTGACAAGCTTTGCCAGGTATTCTTCAGCAGCCTTTTTCGGATCGGTCTCGACACCGGGAATCTTTGGTGTCTTAGGCAGCTTCGGTTTCTTTGGAAGCTTGAACTGCGCTATTTCGTCAATAGCTTCCACAGATGAGACTGAACTGCAATCGCAGTTTTCACAAGTAACGCTTGAAGCGTTTTCGCTGGTTTTAATCTCTTCGGCTACACAATCAACAGCACTGAACATAACCAATACAGCAAGAATGAGAACAAACATAATTACCCCCTGTAGGCTGGCATTCCGGTAATATCAGCACCCACGATCAGGGTGTGCATATTATGGGTTCCTTCATATGTGTAAACTGATTCAAGGTTCATCATGTGACGCATTATCGGGTACTCGTCTGCGACTCCGTTCGCACCGTGCAGGTCGCGGGCTATCCGTGCGATTTCTAACGCCTTTTCGCAGTTGTTACGCTTGGCCATGCTGACATGGTTAAATGTCGCTTTACCATTGTCACGCAACCGTCCCAGGCGGTAAACAAGCAACTGTCCCTTGGTGATTTCAGATAACATAGTCACCAATCTTTCCTGCACCATCTGGAATCCTGCGATCGGTTTTCCATGCTGGACACGGGTTTTTGTATAACTCAGGGTAGAATCGTAACAAGCCTGCGCCGCGCCGATAACACCCCAGGCGATACCGTAACGTGCCTGGTCAAGGCAACGGAGGGGAGATACCAGTCCATTGGCTTCCGGCATACGGTTCTCCTCAGGTACAAAAACATCCTGCATAATTATTTCGCCGGTTACACTGGCACGCAGGCTCCATTTCCCCTTGGTTTCGGGACATGAAAGACCGTCCATACCTTTTTCGACAAGAAAACCGGCGACTTTACCATCCAGCTTAGCCCAGACAACAAGTACATCGGCGATGGTGGAATTGGTGATCCACATCTTGGCACCGTTGAGAAGATAACCACCGTCCACTTTTTTCGCGGTAGTGATCATTCCACCCGGATCGGAACCATAGTCAGGTTCAGTCAGCCCAAACGCGCCTATCTTCTCTCCGGTAGCAAGTTTCGGCAGCCAGAATTTTTTCTGCTCTTCTGTACCCCATGTATATATGGGATACATCACCAGGGAACTCTGCACAGACGCAAAACTGCGCAGACCGCTATCCCCACGTTCCAGTTCCTGCATGGCAAGACCGTAACAGGTATAATTCAGTTCCGAACCGCCATATTCACCCGGCAGGGTGGGGCCGAACAAACCAAGATCTCCCATCTGGGGGATTAGTTCCATCGGGAATGTAGCATCACGGAAATGCTGCTCTATTATCGGGATTACATTATCTGATACAAATTCACGGACTGTATTGCGTGTTAATCGTTCATCTGCGTCAAGCAATTCATCGATATTATAATAATCTACACCCTCGTACTTCATTCTATCCTCTGTAATAATTTTAATATACGGAAATGTTAGGCTAATTTAACCTGCTGAGGCAGCCTGTTCAAGCTGTACACTCTTGTAAGACTCCCTAAGAGCAGCAAGGTTTCCATCGACAATCTCCGGGGTATATTCGCGTGAGAATTTTTTCCGAACATGACCGGCGATATCATCGATTTCCTGGAAATTAGTCGCACCGGCAAGGGCGCCGAGCATTGATGTGTTGGTTATTGGACGTCCGAGGTGTTCCATGGCGATTGCTGTGGCATGTACAGTTGCGATGGAAACATATTCGAGGTCAATATTTTTACGGATTTCTTCAGGTGAATCGGGTGTATTGACAAGCAACAGGCCTTTAACCTGCAGCCCCTGGGTTACCGGGACACTGTTAAAAAGGCTGGAGTCGAGAACCACGACTATATTCGGTTCGGTGATTGTTGTATAGACAGATATCGGCTCTTTAGATAAACGTGAATAGGCAACAATCGGGGCACCGCGTCGTTCCGAACCGAATTGAGGGAATGACTGGATATACAAACCCATATCGAGAGCAATCTCAGCAAGCAATTTTGAACCGGTTACCGCGCCCTGGCCACCTCTGCCGTGCCAGCGGATTTCATGCGGCAGTGGAATATGAAATTTTGCTGTTGAACTATCCATTACTTCTATCCCCCCATTCTTTGAGTTCGTTCCAGCGAAGTTCGACCTGTTCCTTGAAAAGGTTCATGTCTTCTTCGTCCCAGTGACGGAACCTGCCCTGTAATTTTATATAATCATCAACGGGTGTCGGATCTTCAACCGGTGTCAGAGAAAGCTTTTTGCCGTCCTCAATTTCCAACAGTGGAAATACACGGCTGGTAACAGCTTCGCGTGCTATCCGAATTCCAAATTTCTCCTCGAACTGCTGACCGGCGGGACAGGGGCTGAAGAGATGAATATATTTAAATCCCCTGATGGATTTTGCCTTCTGGATTTTCCTCATCAGGTCGTCGGGGTGAGAAGGAGAGGCTGTGGCGATATAGGGAATCCTGTGAGCCGCCATTATCCCGATAATATCTTTTTTAGGTGTAGCTTTCGGTTTTTCACGAGGAGTTGTTGTTGTCCAGGTCGAGAGCGGGGTGGAGGTGCTCTGTTGGACACCGGTGTTCATATAAGCTTCGTTATCGTAACAGACATACAGGTAATCGTCATTACGTGACGCCGACGCTGAAACGGCACTTAAACCAATATCGAAAGTGGCACCGTCACCCGCCCAGGCTACAACTGTCGTGTGATCGTTATCCTGGGCTGCAAATCCGGCACGGATTCCTGCCGCGGTCGATGCTGCCGCTTCAAAAGCGATATGGAAAAGAGGAACTCCCAGTGAAGAGACCGGGAATGGACCATCGATAACCGCCATACAACATGCCGGGATGGTAAATACGCAATCATTTCCGATAGCTTTTAACGCCATCCTGAGCAACAAAGCTCCCAGGCATCCACGGCAGGCGAGATGACCTCCGGCCATATCGCAGGAACACTGGTTTACCATATCGAGGGTGGATTTATCCGGCTCGTGGACTCTCATGGTCTTATCTCCACCCAGTTAAGCGATGCCGGATTCGCCTTGCTCTCGATTAATTCACTGAAGATTTTTTTGATCGAATCGGGACGGAGTTCTCGTCCTCCAAGCCCGCCGACATAACTGAAGACCTCAGCATCCGTATCTTTCAATGTAGCCTTTATTTCAGTCCCAACCGGTGCACCCTGGCCGAAAGACAATGCCCTGTCGAGAACAGCCAGGCGAACTTTACCGGTTATTATCTTTTTCAATTGTTCAGCCGGGAAGGGGCGGTATTGCCACAACCTCAATCCACCGGCTTTTATACCATCTTTTCGAAGATCATCTACTGCCTGTTGGACTGATCCAAATGCCGTTCCCAGGCAAAGAACCAGGTATTCAGCATCGTCAGCTTTGTAACTGTGAACCGGCTTTAATGATTTGCCTGTCACCTGTGTCCACGTATCTATTTCGGTTCCAATAATCCCGTCAGCTATTTCCATTGCCTGCTGAATTTTATAACGCTGTTCCATAAACGAATCGGGGAACATCATCCCGCCGAACGCATGAGGATCAGCAGGATCAAGTTTGACTGGTGTTTCACGGGACGGTAAAAATTCATCTATGATTTCCTGGCTGGGAATATCAACCGCTTCCACACAATGGGACAAAACAAAGGCGTCGAGGACTGTCATCGCCGGTAGAAGAACCTGTTCAGCGACCTTGTAAGCCAGGATAACCGTATCAAACACTTCCTGGTTCGATGAGCAGTAGAACTGCATCCAGCCGGTGTCACGTTGCGCCATGGAATCCGACTGATCGGTCAGGATTGTCCAGGGAGCGGCAAGCGATCTGTTGACCTCACCCATTACAACCGGGCATCTTGCACCAGTCGCCCAGTGAAGCATTTCGTGCATCAGGGCAAGTCCCTGGCTGGATGTTGCGGTAAAAGCACGGGCGCCGGTCATTGATGCTCCGATACAGGCTGCCATAGAGGAATGTTCCGATTCGGTATGGATAAATTCGGCGCCGAATTCACCGCGGGAGATCATGTCCGCCAATTCCTCAACGATGGATGTCTGCGGAGTGATGGGATAGGCGGCAATCACCTGCGTCCGTGCCATCTTAACGGCCTGGGCAACGGACTGGTTACCCGTTACAGCTATACGTTCGCCTTTATCACTCATCCTTCAGTTCCATCTTGATTGCACACCTGGGGCATTCCTCAACACAAATCCCGCATCCCTTGCAGTGCGATTCCATTATTACAAAACCACTGCTCTCGGGATCGGGTTTCACCGCGCCTTCGGGGCAGAATATCTGGCAAAGACCGCAACGGGTGCAACGTCCGCACGAGAAACAACGGCCGGCTTCCTCCAGCGCTTCGACGCCATTAAAACCCTTCTCGAGCTCCTCGAAATTGTCCCTTATGTCATCCAGACGGTCACGTTCTAAAGCGAGTCGTTCATGATGAGCATAATAAACAGGATTCAACTTCTCGAAATCGATTTCGGTGACTTCCTGCTCGAGAAGTTCACGTTTTTCCGGATCTATATACGCAGCGAATGATGCCGGTCCGCCACCAATTATAAAGCGGTCTAGTGAAACATCTTTTTTATTACGAAGATATTTATCAATCGCCATTGCCGCCCGTTTCCCACTGCCGATTGCATGAGCGACGGTTCTTTCACTGCCCGCGAAATCACCACCGGCGAACATTCCTTCCACACCACTTTCGCCCCATGGATCGATGTTTGCCAATGCTTCCTGGAAGGAAGGATCGTTAACTAATGTTTCCCGGCTGATCATTTCACCTGCGGCGTTGATCAAACTGTCTGCAGGGACAGTATAATCACTGCCGGGGACTGGAACAGGACTCCGACGACCTGAATCGTCAGGCTCGCCAAGCTTGGTTTTTAAACAACGGACACCCGTCATCTTCCCGTTTTTTATCTCGATCGAGATTGGAATCGCCAGCTCATGGAGCTGGACACCTTCACCCAGCGCGTCCTTGATCTCCTCCTCGTATGCCGGCATTTCAGCACGAGTTCGACGGTAGAGGATGGTTGATTCAGCACCAAGACGGCGTGCGCTTCTTGCAGCGTCAATTGCGCTGTTTCCGCCACCGATAACTACAGCTTTAAAACCGATTTCAGGCTGCTTATCCATTGCCACAAGCGAAAGGAATTCGATAGCGGCAAAAACACGGCTGTTATTTTCAGAATCGAGGCCCAGTGATCTAGTTTCAACAGCGCCGGTAGCAACAAAAACGGCATCGAAATTATCACGATAGGAAACCAGGTCCTTTACCGGTCCCACTTCAGTATTACAATAGAATTCTATTCCGAGTGACCTGAGACGATGTATTTCCCTGGATAAAATTGTCTTTGGCAGGCGGTATTCAGGGATGCCGTACAACAATAATCCACCCGGTTCAGGCTGTTTTTCGAATATTGAAGCCTTGTGTCCGAGAAGGGATAATGCCCATGCTGCCGCCAGTCCTGAAGGACCAGATCCAATAACAGCTATCTTTTTATTAGATGCAGAATCAACAGGTTTCCAGACATCCTTTTCCTTAAAGAAGGGTAAATCCCCGAGGTAGCGTTCAATTCCCCGTATCCCAACGGCACCATCAAGCTTCGTACGGTTACAGGCTGTTTCGCAGGGATGATAACAAACCCTTCCACAAACTGCAGGGAAGGGATTTTCCGCGGCAAGGATTTTTATGGCAGTCTCCTCGTCACCATCACGGAGAGCGCTGACATATCCCTCAACATCATTACCAACCGGGCAATTTGAAAGACAAGGCGACAGGCCACGCTGATAAAGAGGACGTTGGGCTTTCCAGGTTCCGACCGGTATTTTTTCAGTAGTAGCCCAGCTTACCGCCATCGGGGGAAGTTCATCGGCGGTCATCTGGCCGGGAGGTTTTTTCGCACCTCCATGGACGTGACGTAACGCGGCTTCGCTGAATATATCAGGATGTACTGGCATGAATTAAAAATAAGAACGTATCTGCATTATCAGGCGGTAAGTTCTTACTCCCTCTAGTGTCCAGTTGTTTCGTCTGTAATGTACCGAAAAATTCAGCCGGATGCGACGCTAGGTTGAGATAATATTTTCTGATTGATGTATCAAGGATGGAATGCGAATTCACTCAATGATGACAAATATTTCCTCACCTTTCAATATTGAATAAAGTGTCATTGCGAGTGAAACGAACCGTAGCGAAGCGAAGCTTGCGGTGTGCGAAGCACAGCCGTGAACTAGGCAATCTTTGAATTCATTATTGCTTTAATCACACCACAAAACCAATAAAACCTTGTTAGACGAGCTAACAAGGGCATAAAACATTGTTGGAAAATCGAAATACCTACGATTTACTGGAAGAAATCTACTTCAGTGTCGTTGCGAGTTTTACCCGCCGTGTCGGGGTAACTTAGTTAGCGAACCGAATCATCAGTGTAACTCGGTGGGCGTTTTTGTCCGCCAACATAGCAATCTCAATAAAATAAACAAATTACAATGCCTGAGATCGCTTCGTCGTGCCCACCAAGGTGGTCACTTCTCGCGACGACACCGGGTACTGCCGATTATAATCAGACTTTACCGATGATTCCAGACAGGATCACGGCCTTCGATATATGCCTTTACTCCTTCGTTGGCGTCCTGAGTACTCATTAACTGCCGGAGGTAAATCATATCGACAAAAGTCACACCCTCCCTTGCGGGTTTATCCATGACCTTATCCATGGCAATCTTGGTATTGCTGATAACCGCTGCACTGTAAGACATAAACTTGGCGATATATTTCTCCGCTTCATCCATGAAAGTGTCGTCCGGGTAAACCCTGTTTACCAGCCCGGTTTTTTCAGCCTCATCCGCCGAATAAATATCGCCGGTCAATAACCATTCGAATGTCCTGTTCCGTCCCACAAGCTTTGGAAAAACAACGGCTGCCATCGGGGCAAACAGACCGTATGATATTTCCGGCTGACCAAACCTTGCCCGTTTTGACGCTACCACCAAGTCGCAGCCCACTGCCAACTGGCATCCACCGCCCAGGGCATCACCATCTACAACAGCCAGGGTGATAGCGTTTATCTCCCACAACCGTTTAAACATCTTATCCATCACATCGATCATCTCACGTGACCTGTCCGGTGCCAGGTGATCCGGGATAATCCCGGTGGAAAATGAGCCTGATTCAGCCCGGATAGTGACAATCCGCAGACTAGTATCCACAGCCAATGGACGCATGGCGTTTCCAAGGTCACGCATCATAGGAATATCAAGTTGGTTATCCGGTGGATTGGAGAGGATTATATCCACCCGGCCTTCACGTTTTTCCAGCCTGAATTGATCAGCCATCATTCCTCCTTTATGCTTAAATAATAAGTATATATCTGTAATTAACGAGTCTCTTATGATTTGGCGTAAATCAACGAATCAGATCAAAGCAGGTGAATCAATACAAATGGTGTGATTGAATATAATATACGTTTCTCAAGAAGAATGACTAAGTTAAACAGGGAACTATTTAATTTTCTTTTTATTATCACTCTCCATGTTAGTGGTATCTAATAAAATCTTATAAGCAATTAAGATAAATGATAGAAGGTAACCAGGATAATTATTCTCAATACAGTTACAAAGAGTCCGAGGATTGTGGGATGTTTTGCCTACTGTACAGTTGTTTGCGGAGAACGTGCGTAACTGTTTAGAGATATATACATAATTATATATAATATTAGGGTGTTGATGTTTGATTATAATAGAAATACAGGTATATTTCTATATCTATTATGGAGGATAAAGTGTATAGAGCCGCCAAACCATGTGTTTTAGTGATGTTAATACTGATATTTATATTAGATCATACCCAAGCTCAATCGATTTATTTTGAAGAAGGGCAAAATGCAGGAATTGTTGGTTTTGGATATAGCGATGTAGATGAAATAAATGTCGTATCAACTGGAATCGGAATTGGATTAAATGGAAGAACAGATATAAGCTTATCTGTCGGGGGAGGCTGGAAAAAGGATTATGATACACAATCTAGTTCTTTAAGTACTTCATTCAGCCAAATATTTATGAAATCTTCAAAACAAATACCGGTAGGGACATACGGTTCAGTTTCTTTTTCAAGTGCGAATGATCTCAACCGTAATGATGTTTCAAGTGCGGGATTTGGAATTGGAGGATATACATATCAGAACCTGGGTATTAGCTCTCGATTATACCAGGCTTTAGAAATTTCATATGTTAATGTCAAAGGGGGATCAGTTGACAAAGTTGCTTTTGGTGCCTTTCTGGCGTTTGCAGTACAAACAAAGAAAGGTGGCAAGGTTATTTTTTCAATAGGTTTTAGTAGATTCAATAATGTTTCAGCAGTAAGCTTTGGCGTGGGTTTTTTACGTCTGATAGAAAACAAGAGTGATGAGTAAATCAAAAAAATTAAAACAGTTAAGGGATCATGAATAATTGTTTCATGATCCCTTAAAACTTTTAGCTCGATAACATCCTATTTTCCAGAAAAATTCGCCTGCCGTTTTTCGAGGAAGGCACTCGTGCCCTCTTTAAAATCGCCCGTAGTACAGGCGGCGCCAAAGAGGTCGGCTTCTATTCGCTGTCCCTGTGCGAGACTGACTTCAGCACCACGTCTTGCCGCTTCAAGGGTAAACCGGACAGCCACGGGAGCCTTTTGCAGGATCACGGCTACCTTAGCCTTTACCTGCTCGAGGAAACCGTCACGATCCAACTGCTTTTTACCCTTTTCGTTGAGAACAGGTTCACCGTTATCATCGGTTACCCAGGTGTCGAATACGGCGTTAACCAGTCCTAGCTGGTAAGCTCTTTCACCGTTAATCATTTCGCCGGAGATCAGCAGTTCGATTGCCGGTCCCATTCCGATCAGACGGGGAAGACGTTGTGTGCCACCATAACCGGGAATCAGGCCGAGATTAACTTCCGGCTGCCCGAATTTCGCTGAACTATGGGCGTAACGAATATGACAGGCCATCGCCAGTTCGCAACCACCACCGAGGGTAAAACCGTTTATAGCAGCTACAACCGGTTTTTTTAACCCGGCGATGTGATTAAATACATGCTGGCCACGGGTTACATAGTCTTTCGCTTCAATAGATTCCAGCTTTGCAAGCTCGGAAATGTCCGCACCGGCGACAAAAGAACGATCTCCCGACCCGGTAAGAATAACAGCCTTTACGTTATCATCCGCGGCTGCAGCATGGAATGCCTTATCGAGCTCCATGATTGTTTCAGCATTCAGAGCATTTAAGGCTTTTGGACGATTAATAGTAATGACAGCGATACTATCTTCGACTTCGTACAAGAGGTTAGTATAATCCAATTTCCTACTCCTTCCCAAGCTATTTTATTGCTTAATCTATTTCTCTATTTCCTCAAATAACTCTCTACTACAAAACTTTGATAACAAACTTATTTAATTGTTCTCTCCATTAACTCATTATTTCTCAAATTAGAACCAGCAATAACCATCTATAAGTCTTTGATTGCTGTCTTGATCATTTGTTTTTAATAATGTTACAGATATAGTCACCCGTCGCCGACGTTCCAAGTACTCCACGAAGATCTCTAGGTACCTGTTTATCGGCAATAGCCTTGATAACAGCGTTTTCAATCCGTTCTTCCCAGCTCTCAAATCCGAGATGGGTCAGCATCATTCCCGCTGTGAGCAGCGTAGCGATGGGATTGGCGACATCCTGTCCCGCGTACTTGGGTGCGCTACCGTGAACGGGTTCAAATAGCGATGTCCGTCCCGGGTGAATGTTTCCCGAAGCGGCCAAACCCATCCCGCCAACAAGCTGAGCGCCCATATCAGTTACTATATCTCCGAACATGTTGGTAGTGACAATAACCTCGAACTGTTCAGGACGTTTTACCATCTGCATCAGAAGGGCGTCAATATACCAGTGGTTGGCTTCGATGTCCGGGTATTCAGCACTCACCATTTCAAATACACGATCCCAGAGGTCACCCTCAAATCTCATGGCGTTTGATTTGTTGGACATGGTGACTTTTGTCAGGTTGTTCTGTTTTGCATATTCAAAAGCGTAACGGATGATCCTTTCTACACCTTTTCGTGTATTCACAGATGTCTGAATAGCAACCTCGTCCAATGTACCTTTTTTCAGGTGACCACCTGTGCCGGAATAAAGACCCTCAGTGTTTTCGCGGAATACGACAAAATTTACATCCTTGAGCGTTTTATTCTTCAGTGGGCAAAGTTCTTCACTGAGCAGACGTACCGGGCGGAAATTGATAAAGAGATCAAGTTTAAAACGGCATCCGAGTAAAATGTCAACGGCGTGTTTCATGTCCGGGACACGTGGATCGCCAACAGCACCAATAAATATCGCGTCATAATTGTTACGGAAATTATCAATTTCTTCATCGGGCAGGGTAATCCCTGTTTCCAGGTATTTATCCGCTCCGTAATCAAACTCGTCCCATTCGATACGGGCACCGGATTCCTTGACTATGTTCAATATTTTTATTGCTTCACGGGTAACGTCAACTCCGATACCATCGCCCGGAATTACAGCTATTTTTGCCATCATTATATCCTGTTATTCTGTCGGTACCTTCAAAATGATTCAGGAATCGTAGCATACACGAACAATCATGAAATGTCAAGCTAAGAGAGATATACAACGCTAACGATCTATATACTTCAGCTTTTTGAAAAGTTTGACGATATAATCTGAGTGCGCTATCCAATATTCACTATTGCCGTACAAAGTCTTTTACTCCATTTGTGCTGTTTAATGAAATAATCCTGATTATCTTTGTATCAATCATCTGTTTAGAATTACATCAGAAAACTTCTCTTGAATAGTGGGTAAGATTAATGAGCGAATTTGCGACACGTGGTTCGATGAATATCTGGGGAATACTTCAGCATGCTGTAGCGCATTACCCGGATAAAATAGCGCTTAAGCATATTTCAGAAGGAATGGATGTCAAAGCGGAAATTGATGATGGGTACACATACTCACAGGTGTCCCGTCGTATCAGTTCACTGGCCAATTTCCTCCGCTCAAATGGACTCAGATGGGGTGACAGGATTTCGCTTCTTGCAGATAATGCCATCCCGGTATATGAGACTTTTTTTGCCACAACCGGAATGGGTGCTATCCTCAATCCTCTCGATATCGAATGTGACACTGATGACCTTATAAATATTCTCAAGGATGCCGAGCCCCGATGGTTAATCACCTCTTCAAAGTTCGGCGCAATAGTAGAGGAATTCATCTATCAAAATTCTAAACTGGAAGGGATTTTATGGATAGATGAACCATCCGATTTACCAACTCATATCCCGGGTTATTCGTATGAAACCGCTATGGCGTTTGAGCCGGTATTCGAAGTTGAATTTACCGGCCCGGAACAAAAAGCGATGCTGGTGTATTCCAAGGGAAAATATGGTGACTACAGGGGCGCGCTGTTAACGCACAGAAATATCTGCCTTCATGCATATACAACAGTCTCAGAGCTGAGAATATCTGAAGAAGACAGGTGGATGCATTACCTGGCAATGACTGACATCCTCGATTGGTGGGCGATTTTCGCAGTTACCCTCGCAGGCGGAGAACATATTGTATCGGCCGGGATAGACCAGGAGTTATTGCCGGAGTTATTGGAGTACCAGGTCGTTACATTAACCAGTTTCACCCCCAGAATCCTCGAAATGCTGGCATTAAAGCTCAAGAATGAAGAATCAGATATTTCAAACCTCAGGACCATTTTAACTGGAAAATACAGGCTTCCCGTTGAAACGGTTGACGCTATCACTTCACAGTCTACCTGTGAACTGCTGAATACTTACAGTATTTCCGAGACCTGTTCATTTGTCACGTTGAGCTTTCTTAATGGTAAAGTACTGGCTTTGCCTGAAGAGGAACAAAATGATTACCGTGCATCGGCAGGTAAACCCATCCCCGGGGTGGATATTGTTATTGTGCGTCAGGACGGTACCCGGGTTGAGATGGACGGTACGGAGGTCGGGGAGTTATGGGTAAGGGGAGATGTAGTTTCTCCCGGATACTGGAATAATCCTGGTTTAAATAAGAAAGTATTTCAAGATGGATGGCTTAAAACAGGCGACCTCGCAACAATAAATGAGGACGGTTATATCAAGATTATCGGCAGGATGTAAATAACAGGACAGATATCCTTCATATACTAGCCGGAATTAACGCTGGCAATCAAGATTGTAAAATCATCACCGAGGGGCACATCACCACGAAAAACATCAATATCAGATTGTAAATTCTCCATTATCTGCGCGGTAGATTCGGTCCTATTTTCACAGGCAATATTTTCTATACGATCCTCGCCAAATTCCTCTTCGTGTTCGTTCATGGCTTCACTTGCGCCGTCGGTAAATGCAACCAGCAGGTCACCCTTGTTCAGGGTCAGACTGCCCTGTGTATATGGGAAAACGGAAAAGTTGAACTATTGGAAGAAGGTGGTCCAATCCTTGACGCTATCCCGAATTTCCCATATACACAGGGCAGTCTGACCCTGAACAAGGGTGACGTGCTGGTTGCATTTACCGACGGCGCAAGTGAAGCCATGAACG
>JANQEY010000286.1 GCA_028278125.1 bacterium
TCTGGGGATCTGCGGTTATCCGGCAACGGATTTTATTGAGAATAAGGTCCGATCTTTTTCAAATATTATACATCCCGATGATTGTAAAACCGTGGAAAAGGAAATGCATGAAGCAATCAAACTGAAGAAACCTTATGTTCTGGAATATCGCATCATCCACCGTGACGGGAGTATACGTTGGGTCTATGACAAGGGGAAAGGGATATTGGACGAGAACGGCAATCTTTGCTGGCAGGATGGCGCTATCTTCGATATCACTGAATCACATAATCTGTCCGAACAGCTTACATATTATGCTAACCATGACGTTTTAACGGGTCTGGTGAATCGTCGCGAGTTTGAGTTCCGGTTACAGCGGGTACTGGAAACCAGCCGTGAAGATGAGTCAGAACATGCTTTATGCTATCTGGATCTGGATCAATTTAAAGTTATCAACGATACCTCCGGCCATGTAGCGGGGGATGAACTATTACGTCAGTTGGGCAGTTTACTGCAAAAGATTATTCGTAAACGAGATACCCTGGCACGTCTGGGAGGAGATGAGTTCGGTTTATTAATGGAGCATTGCAACCTGGAGCAAGCGCAGCGGGTAGCGGACAAGTTACGACAAACCATAGAGGATTTCCGTTTTGCATGGGAAGATCGGATTTTTGTGGTTGGAGCAAGTATTGGTCTGGTACCCATAACCGGTGCTTCACTGAATACTACGGAAATTCTGAAACAGGCGGATGCCGCCTGTTATGCAGCTAAGGACACAGGTCGTAATCGTATCCATGTTTATCATGAGGATGATACTGAACTTGCGAGGCGATCCGGGGAAATGCAATGGGTGGCACAGATCAATCAGGCCTTGGAGGAAGACCGGTTCTGCCTGTTTGCCCAGCCCATCGAACCTGTGATCCCGCATGAGGATGATGTGGGTGAGCATTATGAACTGCTGTTACGAATGCGCGATGAAACCGGCAACTTAATTCCTCCTGGTGCTTTTCTTGCAGCAGCAGAGCGTTATAACCTGTCACCCAGAATAGATCGTTGGGTAATAGACCATGCTTTCAAGTGGCTGTTATCCCATGAGGAACATATAAAACGATTGGCGCATTGCACGATTAATCTATCAGGATTGTCACTTGGCGATGAAAGTTTTTTGTCGTATCTGGTAAAGCAGTTTCGGGAAAACAAGATCCCGGCGGAAAAAATCTGTTTTGAAATTACGGAAACGGCTGCGATTGCGAATCTGTCAAATGCAACGATATTTATCCGGACCTTGAAAAATTTCGGTTGTCAGTTTGCTCTGGATGATTTTGGCAGTGGTTTATCATCATTCGCCTATTTGAAGACATTGCCGGTAGACTATTTAAAGATAGACGGTGTGTTTGTGAAAGACATTGAGAATGATCCCATCGATCTGGCGATGGTAAAATCGATTAACGATATAGGCAAGGTGATGGGTAAACGTACTATTGCAGAGTTTGTCGAAAATGAAGCTATATTAACTAAACTCAAGGAAATAGGGGTCGATTATGCCCAGGGGTTTTATCTTGGAGAACCACACGCTTTAGACGAAACAAATGAGACTAAGAAAATTGTGGCGAATTAATGGTGATTCGGGGTACGGGGTACGG
>JANQEY010000310.1 GCA_028278125.1 bacterium
TGGAGTGAACCTACTTCTTTCTGTTTTTTCAGATCAATTTTATGGATTCCTTCATGGTTTTCCCCGATAAATAGAATTTCATTATCCGGATCATAAGCCATCGCATAAATAGAGCCATCCACTCGAGCAATTACTTCACCTTCATCAGGAGATTTTAAATTCCAAAGCACGACCATGCCTTCTGATCCTGCTGAAAAAAATTGGTGATCATTCAGCGCTTCAAGGCTATAGAGGCTATCGTTATGCCCCAGGAAGGTATGGAGCTTTTTTACCTGGATGTTGCTCATTTGGGCCACAAAATTATTACAATTGCCCCATGCCTTTGTTATTAGATAAAAAGATTGATGATCATTCGGCCTATGCAGTGTGGAACATCCAGGAAACATTTCTCGAGATCCCATACCTTTCTCCGGAGCCTTTCCCTGCGGAACTTAATCCCGTAAGACAAGCCGAATGGATCGTTGGACGAGTGTTGGTAAAAAGCCTGTGTGATACGTTCGGCATAGAATATAAAGGCATCAGTAAACACGACAATGGTAAACCTTATTTGGTCGATAGCCATGCTCACATTTCCATCTCTCACTCTTTTCCTATTGCGGCTGCAATGATCCACTTGAAGAAACCTTGTGGAATAGACATGGAGCGACCCAGAGAAAAGCATAGAACAGTGCAGGACAAATTTCTTCATAAATCTGAAGAGAAATACCGGGATGACCTGGAAAAACTCTGTACAATTTGGGGAGCTAAGGAAGTGGTTTATAAAATTTTTGGACGCCGATTTTTGAGTTTAAAAGATGAGATAAAAACGGAATTCAAATCGGAGGATCTAATCCTTGGAGAAATTTTAAAGCCAGGCTATGAAGATACTTTCGAAATTCACTATGAATGGGTGAAAGAGTACTTGCTGGCGTTTGGGACATAGAACCTTGAATTGAAATCTGATCTTATCAAATGTAAAGAACTCACCGTTTTCTGTCTTCTATAACGGTCGTTTATGAAAGATTTTCGCAGTTCGTGAAATTAATTACCTCTCCAAAAATCTGAGTCAATAACTTAATCCACCAGATCCAATTCCCATTTTGCAGGATCTGATCAATGTTTTAAGACCAGCTAATTGCAAATGACTTATGAAAATCATTACGTCACTACTCACCAGTTTTATATTGGCAGTAATTTTTCTAATCCCAAAAACTTCTTTTGCTCAAATTGAGCTGTTGAAAGACATCAATACCAACCCATCTTCCTTAGGAAGTAGTAATCCTGATAATTTAACCGTTATAGGTAATACTATTTACTTTTCTGCAGATAACGGATCAACAGGGGCAGAATTCTGGAAGAGTGATGGTACCGGGGGAGGAACAACCCTTATCAAAGATATCTACCCCGGTATCCGGGGATCAAACATCGCCAGCATTACAGATGCTGGTGGAACAATCTTTTTTACAGCTGATGATGGAAATGGAACCGAACTCTGGAAAAGTGATGGCACCCAGGGAGGAACTGTAATGGTTCGTGAATTGAATTTTCCTAGCATCAGTCAGCTAACATACGTTGGAGGTGTACTCTACTTCACAGGTAACAATCGATTGTGGAAAAGTGATGGCAGTGAAGCGGGTACCATCAAAGTTGATGGCTTGTTCAATACCCAAGTAGGTAACATACGAGCCTTCAATGGAGAATTATATTTTATAGCAAACAACAGTCAGTTATGGAAAACAGATGGGACTGGCCCCGGCACAGCAATAATCAAAGACCTCAATTCAGTTACAGGTAGCATAGTTGCGGGATCAGGGGCCAATCTCTATCTGTTGATCAATGGCAACACACTTTGGGTCTCAAATGGTACGGAAGTGGGTACCACGGAAATCAAGACTTTTTCCTTTTTTCCGTCCGGCTTCACTGATGTAAACGGAACGCTTTTCTTTTCAGCTGACAATGGAACAGACGGTAAAGAGTTATGGAAAAGTGATGGAACCATAGGTGGCACTTCTATGGTAAAGGATATTCAGGTAGGTGGGAGTTCCTCTCCAGGTTTTCTAACCAATGTGGATGGTACGCTTTTCTTCAGTGCCTTTCAAACATCCTCAGGGAGGGAGCTGTGGAAAAGTGACGGTACTGATGGAGGAACCGTACTGGTGAAAGATATCAACGATGGATCAGGAAGCAGCAAGCCTGAACAACTCATAAATATTAATGGCACACTTTTTTTTACTGATGGATTTAGGTTGTGGAAAAGTGACGGAACCGATGTTGGCACCGTAGAGATAAGTTTCAGCTCATTTGCGAGCAAGCCAGATGATCTAGTGGATTTAGGTGGAACTCTGGTTTTTTCAGGAGCTGACGATGTTGCCGGAAGGGAATTGATCAAGAGCGATGGAACGGTGCCGGGGACTTCTGTTATTAAAAACATTAAAGAGTCAACCGCAGATTCTTTCGTTTCAAATGCAAGAACGGTAAACGGCCACTTATTCTTTGGCTCTAGTGACGGAATAAATGGTCATGAGCTTTGGGTAAGTGACGGTACCACAGCAGGAACTAAGATGGTGAAGGATATAAATCAAGGAGGTGATTCCAGTCCCGGAGCTTCAGACCAGGTAGCCGTGCTTAACAATACCTACTTTTTCACAGCAGATGACGGAGTAAATGGTTGGGAAGTATGGAAATCCGATGGAACCGACCCAGGAACCACCATGGTCAAGGATATTAATACATCGGGCAATGGTGCAGTAGGCATATTAGGTGTTGTCGGGAGCAACGTCTACCTACGGGCCAGTGATGGTACAAACGGTTTTGAACTGTGGAAGTCCGATGGTACATCCGGCAACACCACCATGGTTAAAGATATCAATCCCAATGCCGCAAGTAGTGTAAACACGTCTCCGACTTCTTCTGGTTCAAAGATTGAGGATGTCAACGGGATCGGATTTTTTAGCGCCGATGACGGAACAAACGGTTTTGAACTATGGAAAACCGATGGTACAGAACCAAACACAGTGTTGGTAAAGGACATCAACGGAAGTGGTTCATCCCACCCAAGCAAATTTGAAGAAGTGGGGGGCGTGCTTTTCTTTTCAGCAAATGATGGAGCTAATGGACAGGAGTTATGGAAGAGTGATGGAACTTCCGGAGGTACCACCATGGTAAAAGATATTCGGCCAGGAGGAAACTCTTTTCCACAGTATCTAACCAATGTAAACGGAACGCTATACTTTACAGCTAACGATGGAAGTGGTACTGGTCTATGGATAAGTGATGGTTCGGAGGCAGGAACCATTTTATTAAAAAACCTGGCCCATGGAAGTGATCCGGAATTGACTCCTATAGCCGGGGGTGAGGTTCTTTTCACCAATCACTTTGGACAGGTCTGGAAAACGGATGGTACGGTTGACGGTACGGTTCAGGTAATAGACTTGACACCTTCAGGCATCTCTTCCGATCCCAATGAATTCTTCGCCTTGAATGACAATATTTTCTTCACTGGAAAATTAAATTCAAATAGTGAAAGAACTGAGCTTTGGGGAACAAATGGGTTGCCAGAAAACACGCTCAGAGCAACTGCCGACACAAGATTAGAACGATCAGTAGTTGTAGGAGCCATCGGTAACAAGTTATTGCTGCGAGCAACTTCAGACCTCACAGGACAGGAGTTATATTCATTAACACCTCAACCAAATTGGACAAGATTCAGCATAGGAACTACCCTATTCCCCCTCATAGATCAAACAAATTACACGATTGATCTTGAAGTTGACAATGGGTCCGATCTAACAAATCTTATCCCCCGTTTCGTAACAGTCTATGGAGTAAGTGTGGAAATTGAAGGAGTACCTCAGGAAAGTGATGTTACTATCGTGGATTTTACTAACCCTGTAACTTACACGCTTACGCAGAATGTAACAGGTGTATCTCAGGATTGGGTAGTAACAGTCACTGAGAAAGACAACACCGAAACCAAATTCTTAACATTCACTTTTGATGAAATCTCGGGATCAGCTTCAATCAATAATTTTGCTTATACCATAACCGCAGCAGTTCCTTTTGGAACGGACGTCACATCCATCGTCCCGGAATTCTCCCTTTCTGAGGGAGCGGTTGCAAAAGTTGGTAATGTCACTCAAATTTCTTCAACCACTACAAATGATTTCTCAGATCCCGTCAGGTATGCTGTTATAGCAGAAGATGGTATCATCTCAAGTGAATGGACTGTAAGGCTGGTCGAGCTCCCTGCTAGCACTGAAACGGATTTTCAAAGTTTTAACTTTCCTGGCGTAACGACGGAAGCCGCTGTGATACATACCAATTTTCACGACATAGAAATAGAGGTGGCCCGTGGAACAGACCTGACCTCCCTGATTGCTGATTTTACGCTATCTACCGGAGCTACTGCAAAGGTCGGTGTCATAGATCAGGAAAGTGGTGTCACGTCCAATGATTTTAGTTCACCTGTACTTTATACTCTCACCGCACAGGATGGAAGCACCTCTCAGACATGGGATGTATTTGTCAAAGAGGCCGATAACACCGAAACTGAAATACTCAGCTTCACGGTTCCTGAACAAGTAGGGACTACTGTCATTGATAACGTGAATCACACGGTAGACCTGGAGGTCCCTTTTGGAACTTTCAGATCATCTATGATAGCCACCTTTGAACTATCAGAGGGTGCAACAGCTAAAGTTTGGGTTAATCCTATTTTTAGTGGTATTTCACCACGTGATTATGAAAACCCTGTCACTTTTACCATTACGGCTCAAGACAATGTAACCATTCAGGACTGGGTGGTATCGATCACAGAACTGCCAAACAATGCAGCAGATATTTTATCGTTTGCAGTACCTACACAAGCCGGTAGCGCTCAAATCGACGACACTAATTTCACGGTTAATATCAAGGTTGGCAAGGGGACCGATTTTACCTCAATAACGGCTGTTTTCGACCTATCTCAGGGTGCCATAGCACAGGTCGATGGTACCCCACAGGTAAGCGGAGTATCTATTAACAATTTTACCAATCCAGTCGTCTACAAGGTTACCGCTCAGGATGGAGTAACGATACAAAACTGGACTGTTTCATTAACAGAGTTATCCGACGAAACCGATTTCATTTCCTTTGGATTCGGACCATTGACCAGCGGCACACCCAGTATTGATCTAGTCAATCATACCATACAAGCTGAGGTGATCAACGGAACCGATCTAACTACATTGATCGCAGAATTTTCATTATCAGATGGTGCTTCTGCAAAGGTTAATTTTATTCCACAGGTAAACGGGATCACATCTAATAATTTCAGCACTCCACTAACATATAGAGTCATAGCAGAAGACGGACAAACCGTACAAGATTGGCTGGTAACCGTAAATCCGGCTTTGAGTTCCGAGGCTTTTTTCCTGGATTATTCCCTTCCTGGCGCAACGCGGGTTACACTCAACTTCGATCTGGAAGCGCAGGAATTCTCTATTGATGTTGTAATGGAAAACGGTGTTGATCTCAGCAATCTTGTAGCCTCATTCTCGATTTCTGACGGAGCCAGCGCCACAATCAATGGAGTAAGCCAGGAAAGCGATGTAACTAGTAATGATTTTACCAATGCGCTCACCTATCGTGTAACAGCAGCCGATGGTGTCTCTTTTACCAACTGGCCCGTCAACATAACCTTCGTTCCATCCTCGCAAACTGATTTTGTTTCATTTTCTATTCCTAACCAGTTAAATGCCAGTGATATAAATCATGATCTTCATACAATCTCCGTTGATATGCAAGCAGACGAGGACATCACCAACCTCATAGCTACCTTCGACTTATCGGTCAATGCCACCGCTGTGGTTAGAGGTCTGATACAGGAAAGTGGAGTTACACCGAATGACTTTAGCAACCCTGTTACCTACCTGGTCAATGCCGAGGATGGCTTAGCGGCACAGCCCTGGGTGGTTACTGTTAATTTGGTGGAAACGCTAGGTATTCCATTTAGAAAAGGTGAAATAAACGTATATCCAAGTCCTGCAGATCATTACCTGACAATTAATGTATCAATTCCCCATGATTATCTTGAGCTGTCAATTATTGAATTAACCGGAAAAGTTGCATTCAATAGCAGCATAGAAACTGGTAAGAAGATTGACGTTAGTAGCCTTGATGCCGGAATCTATTTGGTCACAGTCCAAACAGAAAGTAAAATTTTCTCGGGACGCATCATCATTAAGTAATACATAAGGTGGTTTCTGAAATTTGTGAACTTTGGGTTTACCTCAAAAAGAAACCCCATAGCACTGGTGACTCTAGTATGGATGGCTTCCAATTAAGTCATTGGAAGTTGGCACCTTTATAAATAATATGTCATTCCCGGAATTTAAAATACATATGAAATACGTGATAGGTGGATTGCTGGTATTTAATGTATTTCTGAATTACGGTCAACAAAAGATACTTCGAAACAAGGCAGACAGCCTAAAACAACTAATCGATGCATCAGCGGGAATTGAAAAAGTCAATCATCTGAACACCATGGCTTTTTTCCAATTGGATTACAGTTATGACAAAAGCCAGGATTATGCTTCTAAAGGCCTGGATCTGGCCAAAAAACTGAACATAAAGGAAGGAGTAGCCCGATCGTATCAGATCATCGGCACAAGTCATTGGATTTCTGCCAATTATAAAAGCGCAGCTTCTAATCTATCAAAGGCTATACAGTTGTACAATGAATTGGGAGATAGTTCGAGGTTAGCTGAAAGTCTTAACACGTATGGATTACAGTTTTACTACCAGGCGATGTACAACGATGCAATTAGGGAAGTTGGCAAGGCGCTGAATATTTTCATGTTACTGAAGGACAGTTTTAACATAAGTCGAATTTCCAATAACCTAGGCCTGATCTATCAAGTAAAAGGTGATTTTGAAAATGCAAATCAGCTAATAGCCCAGGGGCTTAGACATAAGTTAAGGTATTCCAATATTCTAGATCAACACAACTCTTCGACAAGAAATCAGATCCTTTATAAAGACAATACAATCTTGAATCAGTTGGTAACCGAAAAACGAAACCTTCTTTTGAGTGACGAAATTTATGAACTGGCAAAGGGGTATTCTCAGGTGGGCAAGCTCTTTCAAATTGCTGGTAATCATGATAGTGCCATAT
>JANQEY010000323.1 GCA_028278125.1 bacterium
TGTTCATCATCTTGCTCAAATCGCTGGTTTGCCCCCGTAGCTCCTCCGATGCGGAAGCGGTTTCCTCCGAAACGGACGAGTTCTGTTGAACCACATCGTTTACCTGGTTAAGGCCCTTATTAATCTCATCGATTCCGATAGTTTGCTCATTCGATGCCTCGGCAATTTCCAGAACGATGCTGTTGACCTTCTGGATACTTTCGCGGATTTCAGAAAAGACTTCAGCGGCTTTTGCAACTACGTCCCCTATTTTCTCTCTCTCAAATCACTTCAAATCATTCAATTTCACGTAGACGTAGATATTGAATAGTCAATACATTTTGCGGTTTAATGCTAAGACAGATAATCCGGGATTTTGCCCCCGGTTACGTCAGTTGATTGACAAGAAAGCGGATCCAGTTTGAGTTTATCAATTCGTAATGTAAAATATGTATGCTGTCACCAGAATTTTTGGAGGCTAATCTGTATCTGAACTAACATCAATAGATATGTCTGCCGCAATCGATTTAATATCTGTAATTGAATTTGAACTATCATATTTTAAAATATAGTACACATCCCAAGCAAATTCAGTAGAGATATCTGAATTGTTGCTGGATGATAATTCAAACTCTTCTTGATCATCATCTTTGTTTGTAACAGTCAAGGTTCCAACAACCGAGCCACCAATATCTAGCTGATCAGTTAGATATATGACTGGGCATGACAGCGCAGCAGAAAGGTAGGCGTATCCTGATGAATTGTCTTCAATTGATACCTGGTGAGAAAACTCTCTTGATTCTTTATTAAACAAGGTACTGGTATAGGTCGTGATAGTTGAGGCTGAGGCATTGCGATCAATTTGAATTGATCTATAACTATCGTATGTCAATACCCCTATGTTATGATTTGTTGGTACTGCAAGTTTTCTGGCTGAAGGATAACTATCTATCATAGTTATCATATTAGCTATGGATACAGGTTTATCAGACACTCCAGTTCCCTGATAGGAATGCCCAAAAGCTGATATAGTTTCATCTGTAACATACGACACTGTTCCGATGGTGCCTGATGTGTAAATATCCCCACTCACTTGATAAACAAGAATAGACATTCCGGGAATAGTAGTGATTTCATCTGGAGAAGCATCCATTGTAACATGTGGAATTGTGCCATTGTTGTATATTTTATCTTTGGAATTAGTTTTATAAGTCTTTGCATAATTGTTTTGTTTTTTGTTGCTCTCACCTGCTGAGTTACCACTGACTAACTTTTGAAAAATTGAATCTCCAATAAGGGTTGCGTAATAGGAAAATTCCAATGGCTTAAAATATCCGGAATTGACTGTTCTGAGCTTTTGAGATTGTGATGCTTCCAAAAAATCGGCTGATGAAATCACATCTTCAATTGCGCGCGCTGCAAATTGATGTTTATTGTCAGTATAACCATAACAAAGTGCACCGGCAATTTTCCCATCTGATGTTAATACTGGTGAACCACTATCGCCGCTACCAATAATCAAGTCATTTGGCGTCTTTAAAAGAATCAGTCTTTGATCCATACTGTATGTTCCTTCCAAAGTGACAGAATACTCCTTAACCTCGTATTCGTATCGATTCAGACGTAGCTTCATAGTGGTACCTGATTTGAACGTTTCGATCTCCTCAAAACTAATTACTTCCGTTGGATTATCTGTCACAACAATCCCATCCCCCGACGTATCGCCCTCACCTGACTCACTTTGACAACCTGGGGAAAACGGAATAGTCAAAATTCCAAAACAGAGCATCAACAGGCTTCTTGTAAGTTGCAGTTTGGGAAAAGCCACAATGTTCTCCTTATTCAATTTCTGTGTTAACTTCCGGCATTTTGATTCAATAATGGGATTAAATAAATTTCCTTTGTGATCAGGTGACAGCATATCTGTATTTTGGCAGAACCATAGGAGATGGCCCATTCAGCAATAATGCTGAATTTGTAACAGGTCTTGAGCTTTTACCCAAGAAAGTGAACCCAATGTGAGCTACTTGAATCACAATTTAAAACAGGTATGCTGCTACCAGATTTTTGAAGTAAGGGCTCTTTGTTGTTTGAAAACATCGGCTCAAAAGCCTTCATAAGTAGATAGTTCAGAAAACGACTGGTCAGATCTTTCATCATACGTAGTTATTTCTTTGATAGTGCCGATGCTTCCGCTCCACCAATAAGTGGTTTCGATGTATTGATCAATCTTATTACCTCTTTTAATCACCGATTTTCGCGTTCATTTTAACCGTCAAAGAACATAAGAATTTGGCGGTTTATAACGCTATTTGAATTTCAGATTGACCTGGCAGTCTTCCAGCCACGATAGCTTCGAAGAAAGACGGTGCCAGGGAACATCCCTTAAGATGGGACTATGAGCCTTTCGGGGGTAGGTGACGGTCAAATTTTCAGAGTCGATTGTTATTTTCGCCTTTCTCCGGACGAAATTTCTGAATATCTTCGGGGCATCACAACTCTCGAATCCCCGAAGCTTTTGAGACAGCATACTGTACAGTGTATCAGCAATCATGGTCATCACCACGTCGAAGTGGACCTTCGTCAGGATTGGGGAGGATAGGGCATTGAGCGAGAAGAACTTGACGCCTTCGGCAATCACGTTTTCAACCCGCCAACGGCGCGGATAGTCTCCAACGATCATTTCGACAGGGGTATCCGGATCGTTGGTGATCAGAAAAGTGGGTTTCTCGCGGCCATTACCCTTGATGACGATCTGACGGACTTCACCAGTATAATCTTTCAGACCGACCATGGATTCGTGCACGTACGGATTTGGGTATTTTCGTTTATCGTGAGAGATATTGATTCGTGACCAGGGCTGAAGGTCCTCTACCTGCTCAAGCAGTTTTTTGCCCCGTCTGCGCAGGGTGATGAACTTAACTCCCTGCCAGTTTAACAGGGATAGATGGGAGTATGTGGTAACCTTCGAATCGAACATCAAGGTGGGGTTGACGCCCCTTTTGACAGATTTCCAGAAAGACAGGAACTCAAGTACCTGATCGTCAGCTTCGTCCTTGTGGATATCTGCTGCCGTATAGAGAATCCGTTTCGATTCGGCATCCTGGGAGAACAGGGTTAAGGCTCCTTTCATCCTTTTGTTACGGGTTCCGGCCCAATGGGACTGGAGCTCTGATTCGTCTCCAAAATGGGGGACTGTATGAAAGTCCAGATTGACGATGCTGTTGTCATACAATCCCAGCTTGGCGGCTTGCTTGACAAAGCTCTTCTGAAGCTTCAGCAGATGGACCGAATCAAGACTGTACGAGTAGCTGGTTATAGACGTACATTTCGGTAGCACGTTCAACCCGGCAAATAGCCCGAGGCCGGGATCGAACGAATTATCCCAGACACGGGCATAACGTTCGGTACCCAACAGTTTCAAGGCCAGAAAGGAGAGGAAGTAGTTCAAAGCCCCAATGACTTTGGTACCTGGTAGACCAGCATCTTTGACAACCCGGAGGATATTCAGTTGTTCGATGAACGGGGCAAACAGGAACACGCCGGCGGCATCGCAATCCAATGTTTGTCCGGAAAGCTCAGACGGTGAGACCATTTCGGATACGGCAGGAACCTCGGCGTCCCTTTGCGTCAATCCCAGTTTCATTTTCGTGCGGCGGGGCAGCTTGGAATATCCGGCTTCTGCCAGTATGCGTTCGACTGTGCGGACCGAAATATCAATACCTTCTTCCGATAGAAGTTGGGTAATTTCACCGGCAGAGAGGTTGTGTTCACGCCAGCTACAGATCTTGGATCGTGTTGCCGCGTTAACACGACGCCGTTTGCCATCTTCAGGGGGCGGTTCATTGAAATCCAATTTGCCATGTACAAATTGATGCTTGAGGTAGTTAATATAGCCCTGCGAGTAGCCGAAACGATCAGCGACCACTTTGGCGGGAAGGCGATCAACAAACGAAGCGCGCAACGCTTCGTACCTTCTTTGCCATTCGCTGTCAGGTTGCAGAAAGAAGTTTTTGTCTCTCATGCAGTTCTTATGTATAATGACGTTTAAGATGTTAACATCAAAATAGTTAAAAACACAAAACAGAAAACAGCTCTTCATCCGCAGAAGAAACAGAGTAACACATGGATCCTCATAAAAAAGGGATTTATGAACTTCTTTCTGAATGTGGGCGATCTGGTTCATTGGGAAGGCGAAGAGATTTAACTATTAGCAAACTGGTTTATTACCGTCAATTGATATAAGAATTCGGTTATGGGTCGACAACGGACCAAGCACCTTATTTCGTTGTTATTATTTCTATATTTCAGTATTGACAAAGACGAGAGGCTTGAAAACTCTTATG
This sequence comes from bacterium, assembly GCA_028278125.1. Next base: position 4,326 of record JANQEY010000323.1, read on the forward strand.
CGTAATCATTTACGAGAAAATCGGTGTTAATAAGACGAGAATTGTTCAGAAAACTCATATCTTGAGTTTTATCGAAATTCTGATCGTAAGCACCGGTTGAATCTGATCCCCTGAAGACTACATCCCTGGCCAGCCCCGGAGTATAGCGGTGGGGATGATCAGGCGTATTTATTAGTTAACAACTCAACTTTCCCACTGAAAAAGGGGACAAGTTGATCAAATAATTAATTGAAATTATTAAAGGTGTTGAGTGGCCTCCAATAGTGTTGTGTTTTTGAATATCGCCAAACATTCAAAAACTACACAAAAAGGATACCACCATGAATCAGG
>JANQEY010000326.1 GCA_028278125.1 bacterium
TCGTGCCAAAATGTTATTTGTTAAATAATATAATAATAGCTATATTGTGTCAAAATTGACCGGGCAAAAAATTCCGGCAAAATTTTCTTACTGGTAATATTTGCCCTGACGATTGAAGTGAAAAGTTTTATCACTTTGAGTTAAAGTTATCAGTTGGAGTTTGGCTAACGATATTGCGAAACAAGAATCACGCTGGTATTTTCATGTTTTAGGATAATTCATTAATTTTCTCTGGATTTTGGAGGTACTAAGGGATGAAAGAATTAGATGCCTGGTTGGAAACTCACCATTCAGAAAGCAAAATATCTCCGGCCAAATGGTCCGACCTGCCGGAAGATCTTGTTGTGCGGCTTGAGAATCTTGCTCGTGATGAAGCAGTAAGGCGTGCGGACGAGTTTGCAAGCGAAGGTAATCTTGATTTGTCCCGCCACGACGCAGTTCGGCAGCTGGTAAATGCTATGGCTCAAGCTTGGACACTACCGGGCGACCTGGTATGCAGGGTAGTCGAGGACTATATAGATGAGCTTCCTCCCGATCCTGGGCATGAATTTGAGAAACTGGCTGATAAACTTTTCAGACGTCGAGCGTCAACAACCTGGGACGAACTGAAAACTATCCTTAAAGATGAAGATCTGCATGAAGTTGTTCAGAATACAGTATCCGATATCGCATTACCTCCGCAAAGTTCAATTGATAAACAGGGTTTCCTGAATGTTTTCCAGGACGCATATGATTCACGGACTATAAATCATCCCAAGGATTGTGTTAACGAGATAGCCAAGTTGCTTGGGATTACAGAGAAGAAAAAAGAGATAAGCCTCTCGGAAGTTCGTGAGCTTGTGGAGATACGTGGTGCAACCACATGGGTAAGCGCGCTCGACCTTGAGCTGGAAGTAGGAATTATTAAAGCGTCGAAGGAAGAACTTATCCGAATCCTCAAACGTTTTGCGTTGCTACAAAAGAAACAAGGCGGCCCCACGGGTGTTGCACCGTCGGCGAAAAAATCTAAACCGGCGATTTTAATGGCAGAAGAGGAATCGGAAGTAGAAGAGGTCGACGAAGCCGTAAACGAAACCGAGGAAGTTGATATACCGGAAGTTTCCGAAGAGCTGGAAGGGCTGGATAAAGAAATCAGTGAGATCGATGAAGACCTGGAGCTCGATGATATTGTTGATTTAGATGATCTTGAATTAGAGATAGATGAAGATATTGATGAAGCTGACCTTGATGAAGGTTCAATATCCAGGGAAAATGCCGATAGTGATGAGGACGCGATAGAGGCATTGTTTGGATCAGAAGACGCCGCTGCCCTTGTCGAAGATGATGATGAAATTGAAGAGCTGGAAGATGAATCTCAGCTTGAACAGGTTGCTGAGTTTGATGTGCAGGAAGAGGTAGAAGATACCGGTGCGAAAATTGATCTCGATGCTGCGATTGATGAAGCTGATGAGGAATCATCGGGTGAAGATGAAAACGGATCGGTTGTAAGCCCGGAAGAAATAATAGATTTTGATGAATCAGTATCCGAAGAGGTTTCCGCAGCTAGCGAATCTGACCTTGATTTTCTGGAAAAAGCTAGCGCTGATGAAGAAGTTGAAGATTCAGTAGTTGAAGAACCGGAAGAGGAAGAAATAGCAGAGGTTATTGAAGAGCCTGAAGAAAAAACGGATAAACCGAAAAGGAGTTCGGCAGACATTGATCCCAGGTTTAAGGATTTAATGGAAGGTGAACTACGCAACCGTATCGTGAATGAGATGTATTCCGGTCATGAAGAGTACCTGGACATATTTCTCACAAAAATATCGGGGACAACTGACTGGAACAGGGCGAAACAGTTTATTGCGAATGAATTGTTCCGGAACCGTATTGATTTAAACAGTGAACTTGGCGAAGAGTTTTATGTAATCCTTAAGAATTGCATGGGACAATAAAATTTCACAAACAGAAGCGATACCTTCTTCAACAGCTTCATTAGGTTGTCATACTGAATCAGTCATCCGAAAAATTAATGGATTGCCGATACACCCCTCCATTGCCCATTATCTAATTGAGCGAAGAGATAATTACCTGTTAGACCAGGAAGATATTTTAAATACAATCATGGTTGATCCCGCTGCGATGCTGGATTTTCTTAGGTTTATGAAATTGGATTCCAGTGAGGAAATTAACCTTGTAAACATCAGGAATTCCGTATTTCGCTTAAACCCTGAAGATTTAGTTGATTTATTTGATAATTCTAGTATTGAAAAAACAAACAGGCAAAATTCGATTAATGAAAAGTTTTTATCTGCCTTATGGCACCACTCAATAACCACCGCGTTGCTTGCAAAGAGTTTAAACTACAGAAAAAGAACAAGAACATCGTCTAAATTACCCCATTTGGATTTATATATTGCTGGATTACTCCATAATATTGGCTGGCTTATAATCAATCATTTATTCCCTGATGAATTGAATACAATGCTGGTTAAAGCAGAAATACAGGATGAATGGGATGAAAACCTTGAAGTTAATTGTTTGGGTATGGATCACACCGAAACAGGGGCTTTATTTTTAGAACATTCATCCCTTCCTCCAGATTATTGCCAGGTTGTCAGGGACCATCACAATCCGGGTTTTTCGGGAAAACTGGGTTATTACAGCGCCCTGATAGAAATCTCTGCAGCAATCTGTCCGTACCAGGTCCCCATGGAAAAGAGCTTGGAAATGGTCAGTCCATATTTCCCAAACCAACTTGTTAATGAAGAACCAAGCCGCGCAGTTCTCGAAATGAAACATCGATATTCACAACATTTGACTCAGGCAAAAACTATTGCAGACAAGATGCTTACCAGGTATTTCTATTAGCTTTCCATCTTTTTCTATTAAATACAATTATCTCTTCGAAAATGAAATATAATTTCGTATATTTGGGAATTGTAGATTTTTACAAATATGATTTAATCCGAGAATTTTAAGCCGGAATCATACAAATTTGCCACCCATGGAGGTACATGATGAAATTCAGAGTATTTGCTGTTATCCTGTTTTCCATGATTTTCGTCGGAACAGCATTCTCACAGCAATTCAGCGATAATTACAACGGTGACATATTACCTCGTTGGCAAACCCTGGAGGAACTGAATACCCCCAGGCCTGATGTCGAATTGGATGAATTAACACCACCTCCGGACAATCCTGTCTTTCTGCAGCCTGAGTATGCTCCGATGGAGGGTATAATTCTCCGCTATCCATTCTCATTTAGTGACATGTTTGTCTCAATGGTCAATGAATTCCAGGAAGTTGCAACTGTTTTTATTCTTGTTGAGACTACCAACTACGAAAACCAGTGTACGAACCTGTTGGAGGACAATGGCGTACCATTTGACAATATAGAATTTATACGCGTCGATACAGACGCGATCTGGGTTCGTGATTACGGGCCCTGGTTTGTTGAGGATGAAGGTTCACTTTCCGTTATTGACCTGATTTACTACTGGACCCGTCCGGAAGACGATGCTGTACCGGAATTCCTTCACGATCTATGGGACTTGGGTTATTATGGTCCAAATATAGATCATGAGGGCGGTAACATGATGACCAATGGGCACGGCAAGATGTTCATGAGCACGCGTGTCCTCGACGCTAATCCAGGTATGACTGAAACGGAAGTTGAAGAAATATACAGCGATTATTTTGGCCAGGATGACACTTATATATTTGAGCGGATTGACCGTGACGCCACAGGTCATATTGATCTTTGGGCAAAGGTGATGAATGACACGACTATCCTGGTAGCCGAAATGCAGCCGAATGACGTTAATTATGACCTCGTTGAGGAGCATGCGGCAACACTGGATGATACACCCACCGGACTTGGGGGAACATTTCATATTGTCCGCTGCCCTATGCCCACAGTTTCATATGACTGGTGGTATGGTTACTGGTACAGAAGCTACCTGAACAGTACACTTTTGAATGGAAAAGCAGTTATTCCAGTTTATGGGCTTGCTCTTGATGATGATGCAATAGCAGCTTATGAAGAAGCCTTGGGACCAGACTGGGAGGTTGTTGGAATAGATTGTAATGACATTGCTCCCCTGGGAGGTGCCATTCACTGTGTAACAATTGGTGTGCCGCTGTTGTCTGATCCCACCCTGGCATTAACTGCTACTCCGGTTGATCCTCCGATTATTATCGGCGCTGGTGGCGGTAGTTTTCAATGGGATGCAGTTGTTGAGAACATCTCAGGTGGAAATGTCACATTTGACGCCTGGACATCTCTAGTTCTTCCAGGAGGTGGCGATTATGGTCCTTTAACATTGTTTGAAGACCTTGAACTGGCTGCGGGAGAAATTCTGACAGCTTCTCCAGTGCAGGTAGTCCCCGGTTATGCTCCAGGGGGTACATATACTTATGTCGCGAGCGTAGGTGATTATCCAACGCCAATTGCTTCCGATGAATTCGTTTTTGAAAAAACACCCCAGGTTGGAGTTATAAATCAAAATGAGTTCACGCCAGAAGGATGGGAATTGTATGGCTGGGAGGAGGAACAATCAGTTTTCAATAGTGACTATCCTGTACCAGTTGAATTTAAACTTGGTAATCCATATCCAAATCCATTCAATCCATCAACAATTGTTCCTGTATTCCTCAACAATGATGGTCACTTGACAGTTTCAGCGTTTAATCTGCTTGGACAGAGAGTGGCGTTGATCGAATCGGCTTATTATTCAGCCGGACAACATAATATTACTTTTAACGCAGCCGATTTGGCAGCGGGTATTTATTACATCCATGCACAGGTTGATAATGGTGAAGAGAGTACGGTAAAAGTATTGCTTGTAAAATAAAACAGAGACAATATCTGCAGTCAGGGCGCCTGTGTTACACAGGCGCTTTTATTTTATAATAAACAAGACTGTATATATATCATCCAGTTGGAGTAAAATTAGAATAATTTGAAAAAAAGAACGGAAGAGAGCATTAAATAAAATAGTGATGGGGATCACGGTTCACTTGACAAACATTATTTATTCTTTATCACAGAAAGCATAGGCAATTTGATGTTCTTTTAAACTCGACCGTGACCAGTGGGAAGGGGGTCCACCTCGCAACCACACAGACAGGCGGGAAGTTGGTTTCTTCCCTTCCCCTGGTAGCTTTATAAAGATCCCGTAGTGTGGAACTACATAAGGGGATCATATCGGCGTTCTTCAGGAATCCCTCCCCCCGGTGCCTGTATGAATGCCGTTTTTTTTGTGCTGTAATTCATATCAGTATTACAATTGCTCAGGTTGATATTGTCTCCCGGGTGACCATATTATTTTATATCTTGCATACATAGCTGATTAATGCTTACAATTCGTGCCCTGAGTAATCAAGATGCCGGAGTGGCGGAATTGGCAGACGCGCTGGTTTCAGGGACCAGTGTTCTTCGGGACGTGTGGGTTCGAGTCCCACCTCCGGCACATTTTTATCACTTTTCTTATATTCTTTGAGCCAATAAGAGTATTATCATCATCAGCTAATCTTTGATCCCCAGGTTTCATTTATCCCGTTGCAAAAAATCAAGTATAGCCATATCTTGCGCATGATATAATATCTTGCGTGGGGATATTTATTGTGGTAAGCAGAAAACTGGTTTTTAGTTGGATATTTCTTTTACTGATCTTTCTGTTATTTGTCTGTGTCCCATCCTGCGAGAAAAAACAAACCTCACTTGATGATCAACTACCCATAGAGATTCTCAACAAATACCCGGCAGCAGTTATTAAATGGGCTCGAATCTTTTCGCCTTCAGTTCTCACGATTGAAGACAGGCTGGATGAGTTAAACTGGTTTTATGAGACCTGCCAACAGTTTCATGGCGATTCTGTTTATTCTGTTGGTGAAGAGATAGAAACCAGCTTCTGGGAGAGCCAGGTACTTACCCGCGCATTTAATGAGATCACAGGAATCAAAGTTAAACATGATGTAATTAACGAGTCCGAGCTGATTTCTCGATTGATGAAACAACTTGAAGGAGATACAAGTTATTACGAACTGTTTGTCACAGATGCAGATTTAATCGGGACTCATTTACGAATGCAGAAAGTTGTCGTATTGAGCGATTACTGGAGTACCGACGGTAAGTTTTATACAAATCCTTACCTTGATCTTGATGATTTTCTGAATCTAGAATTTGGGCAGGACTATGATGGCAATCAGTTGCAACTCCCGGATTACCAGTTCTCACTTGTATACTGGTTCAGGCATGACTGGTTTTCCGATCCGGAAGTAAAAAGGAGTTTTAAGAAGGAATATGGATACGAACTAGGTGTGCCTCTTAATTGGGCTGCCTACGAAGATATAGCCCGGTTTTTTACCGGCAGGTCAATGAAAAATCCTAACGATTCCGAGGTGATTGCCTATGGACATGCCGATTATGGGCTTACTGGACCGTCACTCGGATGGCGTTTTTCTGACGCTTTTTTATCAATTGCCGGTATGGGTGATAAAGGCTTGCCGAACGGATTGCCGGTAGATGAATGGGGAATCAGGGTAGAGAACAAAATTCCTTTGGGTGCCTCAGTGGAACGTGGAGGGGCTATAAACAGTCCGGCAGCAGTTTATGCCCTGGAGACCTGGATGTCGTTTTTAAGAACTTACGCTCCATCAGGATGTAGGCAGGCCGACTGGTTGGGTTTGGGACCGATTCCAGCTAAAGGAAATATCGCCCAGACATGGTATTGGACAAGTATTTATGCGGCATTGAATTCTGATTATAACAAGGTTGGGAGTCCTGTATGTAACCGTATGGGGAAACCCGTCTGGCGAATAGCCCCTGTTCCCCGGGGCAGATACTGGCAGGATGGCATGAAGATCGGATACCAGGACGCGGGAAGCTGGACAATTCCCAAATCTACGATTGGTTCAAAACGGCATATGTCATGGATCTGGGCACAATTCTGCCTTTCAAAAACCGTTGCTTTAAAAAAATTTATGACAGCAGCTACTCCTGTCAGAAAATCAACCCTGTATTCTGAATGTGTGACTGAGAGCATGGATGACTATGGCGGATTGATCGAATTCTTAAGATCTCCAATGATTAAATACTTTACAGATAGCGGTCCAAACGTACCTCACTACACCAAAATGTCAGCATTGTGGTGGAAAAATATCTCAAGAGCGATAGATGGAATTAATACACCTCAGGAAGCAATGGATAATCTTGCTGAAGAGATGGATAGCTTGATGATGTCGCTGGATCTGGAAGTTTATTCACCTGAATTAAGCGAGAAACGTCAAAAAAGTTATTGGATCAATCAACCCGGCTCACCAAAGCCTGAGATCAATGAACGTGAAAATCCTGAGACTATTTCATATGAGGAATTATTGAAACAATGGCGGAAATAGTTCCGTCAGCATAAAGTATATTATTTGAACCTGCAGGAGCCAAAAAAGTAAGATGGCACGTATTTCCATCAAGTGGAAGCTGAATATTTTCAGCCTGGTAATAACGTTAATGTTTGCCCTGATTCTCTATGTTATGATACTCCCCCTGATTGAGAAAAAAATGTTGTCAGAGAGAGAGGGTAAGCTTGAGGCTATTGTCAACTCAGCAATATCAATGATGGAATATTATGAAAATGGCATTCGTACACACAAATGGAAATATGAAGATCCGATCCCCCAAACCCGTGCCGAAGCCAGGAAAATAGTGTTAAACAATCTTCAACAGGTTCGGTATGATGAGGATGAATGCATTTTTATTCTTGATGGCAGCTACAATATGATTATGCATCCTCTCAAACCGGAATTTGAAGGGCAAAATATGCTCACTGTTACAGATCCAAACGGTGGGCGGCCATTCAGGGAGATGGTTCTCAACTCTGTATCCGATGGAAAAACATTCGTCAGGTATAGCTGGCTGTCAAAATGGAGTCAGTCTGTCTATGAACCTCAAACCACTTTTGCTGTGTATTTCTATCCCTGGGATTGGGTTGTTTGTTCCAGTGTTTACACCCAGGATATAAAAGAATCTGTCACGCAAATTACTATCCAGGCTACAATCTACTTTATTGGCGCAGTAATCGTATCAATATTTCTCTTAAACATAGTAGGAACCTTTATCGTCCAACCAGTTACTTCACTAGCAAAAGAAGTTCAAGGTATGACAAACAGGCTGGAAAAGGAGGAGCTGAAAGACCTTGAAATAAAAAGCAATGATGAAATTGGCGACCTGGCGCAATCATTCAATTTGATGATATCTGAGTTACGCAATAATATGGAGAAGCTGAAAATTGAAAAGCAGCGTCGTGAACGCCTGATTGCAATCCTTGAATCAACAAGTGACCTTGTAAGCCTTGCTAAATCAGACACCGAAATTACCTACATAAATAAAGCCGGTTTACAGATGCTAGGATATTCCGATCCAAGCCAGATAAAAGAATTAAAAATAAAGAATATACATCCAAAGGAAACTTTAGAAAAAATTGAGAATGTCGCCATTCCTACTGCACACAAAAATGGAATATGGAGCGGTGAAACTGCTGTTATAACTTCATCCGGAGAGATTACTCCAGTGTCTCAAGTTATAATGACGCATAAATCTCTTACGGGAGAAATTGAATTCTACTCAACTATCATGAGAGATATTACAGCTGAAAAACGTGCAGAAGAGGAATTAAGAAACAGCGAAAGCAAATACCGGAATCTGATAGAACAATCAAACGATGCCATATATATCCTCCAGGGATCAACTTTTATCCTTGTAAACCAGAAATTTGTGGATATGTTCGGTTATGAGTCCCACGAAATACTAAATCCTGATTTCGATTTTATGAATCTTGTATCACCCCTAAGTCATGATCTAATCAGGCGTAGAGAACGGATGTATGATGATGGAATTACTCCTACTACTCAATACGAGTTTTTAGCACGAAATAAGGATGGCAAGGATTTCGAAGTTGAAGCATCCATCTCAAAAATTGCCAATCGTGATGACCTGATTATCCAGGGTACGATCCGGGATATTTCTGAGAGAAAACGACTGGAGGAACGAGTATCACAGACTCAAAAAATGGAAGCCGTAGGTCGTCTCGCAGGCGGTGTAGCGCACGATTTTAATAATCTTCTAACGGCGATCCTGGGAAGTGCAGAATTAGCGGGATTATATTGTGAGAGCGACAGTAAACAGCTGAAATATATAAATGATATCAGCGATACTGCAGAACGAGCGGCATCCCTCACAAAACAACTTCTCGCTTTCAGTAGGAAGCAGATGATTTCACCGACGGCACTGAATTTAAATGATGTGCTTGATAATATGAAGCGAATGTTGTCAAGGATAATTGGTGAAGATATCCAGTTAAAGTTTGAACAGAATTCTGAACTTTGGAATATCAGGGCAGATATCAACCAGGTTGAACAAATTATTGTTAACATAATGGTTAATGCCAGGGATGCCATGCCTAATGGTGGAATGATAACTTTTGAGACTGAGAATGTAACACTGGATGAGAATTACCTGGATCGAAACCTTAATGAATCGCCAGGTGATTATATCCTTCTTGCAATCAGTGATACCGGGATAGGAATCAGTAAAGAAATTGTCGACCATATCTTCGAACCGTTCTTTACGACAAAGGGAGTTGAGAAAGGTACAGGACTGGGGTTAGCAACTGTTTATGGAATTATAAAGCAGAATAAGGGACTTATCAGGGTATATAGCGAGGGTGGCAGAGGCACAACATTTAAAATATATCTGCCCAGGTATGATGCGGAGATAGTTGAAATTGAAGAAAAATCCGACAAGAAAATTGAGCCTGTCGGCAAAGAGAAGATCCTGGTTGTAGAAGATGAAGAAGTTGTGAAAAGGCTGCTTGAAAACACCCTGGCTGAATATGGTTACGAAGTATTGACTGCTAGTAATGGAAATGAAGCGTTAGAGATTGTGGAGAGAGCAAATGATTCAATTGATCTGCTTCTTACTGATGTTGTCATGCCACATATGAGCGGATCAGAACTTGCAACCATTGTCAGCGAAAAAAATCCACGAGTAAAAATTATCTATATGTCCGGATACACTGAAGACGCAATTGTTGACCAGGGTATTTTGAAGAGTGGAATCAATTTTATTTACAAACCGTTCGGCCCCTCAGAGATTGCGAAAAAGGTGAGAAACGTTCTAGACGCCTGAATCTATTCTATCCTTCCTGAAAAATTTAGGGATAATACCCAGTATCACTATTCCCGTAAGAAGGCCTATCCATCCCGGCAATCCAAATCCAGCCGGAAGATAACCAGTCAATATCGCTATAAAACCGGCAAGAAGCGCATATGGAATCTGGGTGTGAACATGTGCAACATGATCACAACCTGCTGCCATAGACGACATTATTGTCGTATCACTAATCGGGCTGCAGTGGTCGCCGAAAGTTGCACCCGCCAGGACAGCTCCAACACTGCCAAGTAGAATACGACTTGCATGATCAGCACCTATCCCGGCTTCGATGGGTAATTGGATCGCTAAAGGAATTGCTATGGGAATCAGGATAGCCATCGCACCCCATGAAGTACCGGTCGAGAATGCCACAATTGCTGAAACCAGGAAAATAGTAACTGGGATCAGTGAGGGTGAAAGGACTCCTGAGACGGCATTGATAAGGTATGGGGCGGTTCCGATTCTGTCACAAACATCACCTAGCGACCAGGCCAGTATCAATATTACCATTGCCGGAACCATTGATTTATAGCCGTTCATCATCGCCGATGAAATAGCCTCAACCGGTTGTTTTCCAATAAAAGCAGCCAGCAGTCCCGCTGAAATCAAGCCTATAAAAGCTGATGCCATTAAGACCATTGAAGAATCAGCCTGTCCGATTATTTCGGACAACGAGGCTCCTGCGGGAGAAACAGCTTTTCCAGCTAAAATAAGTCCCGAGAAAGTTGAGATGATCACCAGGGAAATCGGTATCAATGCTATTAGGGCTTTCCAACCACTTGAATCTGAGATATCATGTGATTCGATTGTCTCAACATCTTTTGATTTTGACCAGTCATTATTTTTGAAGGATTCAATTTCAGCACTCTTCATTGAACCCCAGTCCCGATCCCAGGAAATCAGGATTAAAACCAGCAGCAATGCAAATATGCTGTAAAAATGGTAGGGAATCGCTTTTAGGAAGAGGATATAGGCATCGCCAATCCCGTGGAATGGTTCAATGGCATCTCTAATTAATCCTACTTCGAACCCGATCCATGTACTGACAACTGCGATAGAGACCACCGGTGCGGCGGTTGAATCGACGATGTAAGCCAGTTTGGCACGAGAGATTTTTAATCTATCTGTAAACGGCCGCATCGTGTGACCGACAAGGAGCGTATTTGCGTAGTCATCGAAGAAAATCAGGATACCGAGGAAATATGTCATCAACAGGCCACCGCGTCTGCGGGCAGCAAATTTTCCGAAAAGATTTACTATGCCAGCGGTTCCGCCTGATTTCGATAAAATGCCTACCATCCCAGCCAGCATCAGGCTGAATAGGACAACGGCTGCATGACTCTTGTCCGCAAGGGCGTTCCAGATAAAATCGGTTGAGATATTAATAAATGCCTGCAAAGGATTACCAGATGTAATAAGCAGGGTGCCTACAAATAATCCCATCAGGAGAGAAACAATCACTTCTTTCAGGATCAACGCCAGGCTGATAGCAACTATTGGTGGGAGTAGCGACAGGAAACCGGGTTGATCATTTCCTGAAGCTTGTGAGGCATAAGCGATCGATATAAATGCAAAACTGAATAATATTGCTGTGATCAACGATCTTTGCGAATGGCGATGTATTCTTTTCAGTTTATTCTCCATCTGAGAGTTCGCAAAACATAATACTCACAGGTGAAAAGAGGCAAGGGAATATCGGATTAAAAGTTGCAGGAATCTGGACGGGATGCATATATTCACATTCTATCTCAAACATGAAGAGACCATGCCGAAAAAACCAAGTACAAAGGGACTACTGTTCGGTTTTATTTTCCTCCTCCTAACATTGAACGCGTATGCCTTGACTTATCTTTCAGGAGATGATTCAAAACCGTTTGTCCCAAATGTCGGTATTTATGCCCCAAATGAAGCCAATGTATACATTCCTCTTTCGGGAGACTGGGTTTTAACGCGCGGAAAAACCGTAAAGAATGTAACCATTCCCGGCTGCTGGCGTGCGGGTGAGGGCAGCGCGGTCCTGAAGAAGGAATTTTTTGTTCCGGATAGTCTTGAGGGATTCCATTACCGACTCATCTTCTGGAAAGCTCGCCAGAAATTAACTGTAACCGTAAATGATCACCTGGTGGAGGTATGGAAAGGAGACTGGAATAATCTTGTCGTAAATATTCCCCGTGACGTGATCATTCCAGGTGAAAACAACATTCTGCAGGTTGAAGTTGATGACGCACTGTCGTCGAAAGCGTCTATTCCTCTTAAACCACGCCTGTTTGACGAACTACCCTATGTCGGTTTGTTCGCAGATGTGGCCTTCCTTGCCGGTACCACAACAGTCCTTGAACATGTGAAATGGGACGCGGTTCTTTCTGACCGATATGACAGGGCGGAATGGAAGCTTCAATTGGTATTCAGGTACATGGGGGATGCCAGCTACGATTCATCTACAACTTATAAACTTAATGCAAAAGCCGAATGGATCTCCCCAAATGGTATCGAAGATTGGTCAGGTCAAACAACACAGTTTTCATTGGGTCCTGTCGAGGCATCTACTCTTGAGTTGTCCGGACGAATTATAGCACCACAGTTATGGTCTCCTGATACACCAAACCTTTATGATTTTGTAGTCATTATTTCGAGTGAAGATGAATCCCGATCATGGAAATATCCTTTCAAACTGGGTATATCGGAATTTGATTGGAATAGTGACGGGATATTGCTGAATAAAGAGCAACATGAGATAAAGGGAGTTTTACTACTTCAAGAAAATTATGATAGTGGAGCGGCACTTTCAGTCGCCGATATAGAAGAAGATCTACTCCAGATCAAGCGTCTTGGTTTTAATTTAGTCCGGTTATCCGATCAACCTCATCCCGCCATAGCGGGATTGTGTGATCGTATTGGATTATTCTTGATTCCACATACCGGTTTGAAAAGTGTTCCAACCGACCTCTTTTCAGAAACCCCACTACAGACAAGGTTGAAGAATACCCTTGGAAACCTGATCAGTAGAGATGGAAACCGGGTATGTATTGCCGGTTGGGGTATTGCCGATGGCCTGGCGATGGATGGTGAAGTATCCAGCATCCTTACAGGGCTTGTTGATTATAAAACAGCGTACAGCTCAAAGCCGTTGGTTGCAGGTTTCACGGCAAGCGAAATCGGTTCAATCCCCAATGGGGTCGTCGGTTTATGGCATCGGCCACCATATCACATAAACCAGGATTTACTAAATATTCCTCAAAGTGATTCTCCCTGGATTACCGGTGGCCTGGGATCGATTGTATCCGCACGGAAAATTAATGAGGACGAAACTGTTGGACAGGTTCGGCAAGCCGATGCATTACTTCATCAGCTAAAACAAATCCGTGAGATGAACGTCTCAGGATTTATAGTAGACAGCTATTCGGATCGAAGATCGGCATGGCCTCTATTAATTGCCGGGGGCAGCGGAGAAATAGATATTATTGAGAGGGGCCTTAAGAGTATTAATCGCGAAGAGCGAATCGCCTGGAGAAAGCTCGCGGATGCGTTATCACAGGTGAGAATCGATGTCCCGGCAATTCGTACAGAGCATCGGCAGTTCCCTATCATATTCCCGCTGACCTCAATTGCCATAATCGCGATTTTATTGATAATACGTCGCCAGAATAACGTTTTTAAACAGAATCTCAACAGGGTATTTGCGCATACCCCGGGTTTTTTCATTGATATTCGTGATCGAAGATATTTCCAGGTTTCGCAGACGGCATTGATTGCGATAATTGTTTCTATCGGACAGGGCATATTGCTTGCTGGCTGGTTTCATTATGCAAGGGATAATTATCTCTTTGATTACCTGCTAACGCTTCTATTCCCGTTCTGGCATGTGAAACGAATACTTGTGGAATGGGCCTGGAATCCCGTTTGGGCAATCGCAGGTTTTTCAGCACTACACATCATTTTAATATTGTTTATATCATTCTTAATGCGCCTGGTATCGATACCATTCAGGGGTAGATTAAATTACCGGCAGGTCTTTAATATGATCACCTGGGGTGCGTCACATTTTATCCTCCTCCTGCCATTAGGATTGATACACTACAGGTTGCTCGAGTTTCCATGGTACCAGATTATAGCAACAGTTTTAATCAGCCTGTTTACTATCTGGTACCTGATCAGAATAGCCTCAATGCTCAATATTGGGTGCAGGATTTCAGGGCTGACCTCATGGTTAATGATATTTGTAGTTACACTCATATTTATTGTTACAACAGTATCGATTTATGAAAGCGGATTTGCACTTCTCGAGAATTTTGAACATTTCAGGTCGGTAATATTGCCATGGATCATGGTATAAAGGCGAAATAAGATGGCTAAGATCATTCAGAAAGAAGCACTGACATTTGATGACGTTTTGATTGTTCCATCAAGGTCGGAAATTCTTCCCCGTGAAGTAAATATAAGTTCCAGGCTCACTCGTCAGATAAGTTTAAATCTACCGCTGGTTTCAGCCGCGATGGATACTGTAACCGAAGCTGAGATGGCAATCGCAATGGCGAGGCAGGGTGGAATTGGGATAATCCATAAGAACCTCAGCCCGGAAGATCAGGCATTGGAAGTTGACAAGGTAAAACGATCTGAGAGTGCTGTAATCGAAATGCCAATCACGCTTGAGTCAGATAAGCCGCTTGGCGAAGCCGTGATTACCATGAGAAGGTTTGGGATATCCGGCATTCCGATTGTTGACCACGAAAAATTGGTCGGTATCCTGACAAATCGTGATTTACGTTTTGAGAACAATCTGAAACAACCGATTTCTGCAGTGATGACAAAGGATGTTGTAACTGCTCCTGAAGCAACATCCATGGAAGAAGCCCTGGAAATACTCCAGAAACACCGTATTGAAAAACTGCCGATCATTGATAAAAAAGGTTTACTTGTTGGCTTGATAACGGTTAAGGATATTCAGAAACGGATGCAGTTCCCGCATGCCTGCAAGGACAACCGGGGCAGGTTGAAGGTGGGTGCGGCAGTTGGTGGCGGCGGAGACTGGGAGAGAAGGTCAGAAGCTCTTGTTGACGCCCGAGTAGATGTAATTGTTGTCGATTCGGCTCATGGCCACAGTATTGGTGTTATTAACACGGTTAAATTAATACGGGATAAATACCCGGATCTGTCCATTATAGCAGGGAATGTTGTTACCCCGGAAGCAACCAGGGATCTGATTGAAGTAGGTGCGGACGCTGTCAAAATTGGTGTAGGTCCCGGAAGTATCTGCACAACTCGAGTTGTGGCAGGAGTAGGAGTCCCCCAGGTTTCAGCAGTTATTGATTGTGCTGAAGAAGGTGATAAGCATGGCGTACCGATAATTGCGGATGGTGGGATCAAATACTCCGGTGATATTGCCAAAATAATCGCTGCCGGTGCCAGCTCTGTAATGATTGGGTCACTTTTTGCAGGAATGGAAGAGAGCCCGGGCGAAACGATCCTTTACGAAGGAAGGACGTTTAAAACCTTCTACGGTATGGGATCCCTGGCAGCCATGAAAAAGGGATCTCGCGACAGGTATTTCCAGGATGATGAGCATGATCCCGGAAAACTGGTGCCGGAGGGGATAGAAGGGAGAGTTCCGTACAGGGGCCCACTTGCCGATACAGTATACCAGATGACAGGTGGTTTGAGGGCGGCAATGGGGTACTGCGGTGCACCGGATATTGAAACTTTCAGGAATGAAGCAAAACTGATTAAGATCAGTAACGCGGGATTGCGGGAGTCCCATCCTCACGATGTCGTAATTACCAAGGAAGCTCCAAACTACAGGACCAGTATTTAGAGCAATAAAAAAAGGGAACTTCATTTGTTCCCAAAATAATTAACACGATGAGGATGTATTAAAATCAGCTTCCGATGGTCTGGATATAGGAATACAGACGTGATTTTTTATCAGCCGCCCGGTTCTTATGAATAATTCCCTTACCCGCGAGACGATCCAACAATTTGGAAGCTTCAGTAAACGCAGTCTGGCCTTCTTCAGTGGTTTTTGCATCCTGAACTTTTCTGAGGGCCATTTTCATTTTGGATCTGTATGCTCTGTTTTTTGCACGAGCTTTTGCGGATGTTTTCATCCTCTTTTCACAAGACTTATGTTGTGGCATAATAGTACAACCTGTAGTAAATTCATAATATCATTTAACAGCTTAGAAATGTAGATTATCATGGCCTCACAGTCAATAGGAAATTTAAATGCCCTCGTGGAGCGCCTTAACTCTGCTAACCATGTCGTAGCATCGACCGGTGCTGGTGTTTCTAAGGAAAGTGGAGTCCCGACGTTCCGGGGGAAAGACGGGCTTTGGAACAAATACAAGCCTGAAGAGTTGGCAAATGTAGACGCCTTTCTTGCCAATCCATCATTAATCTGGAAATGGTACAAATGGCGAAGAGAGCTGATGGATAACGTAAAACCCAATCCAGGTCATGACGCGCTGGTTGAGATGGAACAATTATTCTCTGATTATACCCTGATCACGCAGAACATTGATAACCTGCATTATCGGGCGGGTAATTCTACTGTTATAGAATTGCACGGTAATATCATGCGGAACAGGTGCAACGATTGCGCCACATATTTTGACCTCACCTATGACAGGATAGATGAGAACAATCCACCACGATGTCAATGCGGTGGCTTAATCCGTCCTGATGTCATCTGGTTTGGAGAGATGTTGCCGGTAAAAGCCATAGAAGCTGCATGGGAATCAACAAAAACATGTGACGTGTTTTTCTCACTTGGAACTTCTTCCCTGGTAATGCCCGCGGCTTCTCTACCATTTGAAGCAAAAAAGTTTGGTGCCTTTGTTGTTGAGATAAATCCTGAACCAACTGATCTAGCAAATATAGCGGATATGCAGATACCACTGCCGACGGGACTGGCACTCCCTGATATAGTTAATGCGGTCAAAGAGAGCAGGGGAACGACTGAGTGAAGCAATCAATATTAAATAATCGCAAACAAGCAGTATTGATAATATACATCCTGGCATTTGTTTTAATTGTTTCCCTGGTTTTCAGCGGTTGCGCCTACTTTAACTCCTTCTATAATACCAACAGGTATTTCAAAGAGGCTGAACGTGAGAGAATGCGTACAACTGATCTCAACGCCAAACCTGCCGGTTATACAAAGGCCGTTGAATCGGGTGGAAGGCTGCTCGAGTATTTTCCTAATTCAAAGTATGTTGAGCAAACCTTGCTGATAATGGGGCAGAGTTACTATTGGACAGAGGAGTATCACAAGGCAAAGAGGAAATTCGAAGAACTGGAGACCAACTACCGGGAGAGTGAATACCTGGATGAAGCTCGCCTGTGGATTGGTAAAACCCTGGTGCGAATGAAAAATCGCCAGAAAGCTACTTCAACTCTCAGGGGTTTGCTGGCAGATACCGATGATCCGGAGCTAACCAGCGGGGCATTGTTTGCCCTGGCTGAACTCTACTTTGTTGATTCATTGTTTAATAAAGCCGAAGAGGAATTCCTTAATATCACACTATCCACTGAGGATTCAGAGGTTCTTGGTGAAGCACTCTGGCGTGCTGGAGAAGCAGCATTTCGGGAGAAAAAATATCCACAGACAGTAGAACATCTTGAAGCCGCTTTAAAGCAGGAACTTCCGCGGACCATGCGGTTTAAAACAACTTTTTTCCTAGGCAGAGCATTATACGAAATAAGAGAATATGACAAGGCAATAAACACCTTCAGCAAGGTCTTAAAAGATAAACGCTATTTTGAACAGCACGGAGCAGTGCGAGTTTACCTTGCACTGTCAAAAGACGCTATCGGTGACAGTGTTGAAACCGCCGATCAATTACAGAGGGTAATAGAAAATCATCCACGAACCCCAGAAGCCTCCCAGGCTTATTACGAACGAGCGATAATTTCGCTCCGTGATGGTGGAGACCGTGAACTGGCGAAAGAGGATCTGGATAAGGCTCGTGTTGAAAAAGCGAAAAGTGAATTCGCTCAACGAGCTGATACATTGCTGACAATCATTAACCGGGTCGACCAGCTTGGTGAACAGAGAAGAATAACCCAACTTCGTATTCAATTCACTGAACAATGGGCTGAAAATCCAATTAATCCTGAAGATTCTTCCGACTTTGTTAGTACCGCATATTATGATTCGCTGGCTATAGACAGCCTCTTCCTTTCGTCGCTCTGGAAACGTGCCTGGCGGGATAGTATCCCCCCAATAGAACAGGTTTCACCCGTAGCACCGGTTGAAGATGATTCAATATCACAGGTGGATTCGGTCAGTGCGGTAATACCTGATATAGATTCAGAGATCCAGGTACTTGAAGATAAAGTTGCGGCGGATACTTCGATTGCCACCGATCCAGAAATTGAAGCGCCTGAGGTAGTTGATCAAGACCCAACACTTATCCATCCTGATGAGACTATGGAGGCTGTTTCAGATACAGGCGTTACAGTAGATCTTTATGACATGATAATGTCGAGAGGCAGAGGTAAAGAAAAGCCCGAAGAAGATAAGTCTGAAAGTATTCCCCTGGAATTTATGCAGGGTGGTAAACCACCCGAGATGGCTGACAGTGATAGTACTTTATTATCAGCCGAAAATGGAGATAGTACATTACTGATTTCAGCGCAACCTCAGCTGGCTGATTCAAGTAATCTGATTGAAGATTCTTTGCAGGTTTCATTGTCACCGGATTCCCTTGGGCAAGATAGCACAGCAAAAGTGTCCAAAGGCAAGGCAGAACCCCCACCGATGCCTGAGCCGATTGTGATCTTTGATCCTGCTCCTGTTTATGATTCGCTGGCTGTTATGAGGGTACAACTCCAGGACATGAGATTTCAGCTTGCCGAAATTCTTCTGTTTGATCTGAACGAACCCGATTCAGCCAGGATTGTATTCAGTGAGCTGGCGAATCCTGAAAATGCGGACTCTGTAAGGTCAAAAGCGATCCTGGCGTTATCAAATATTGCTGGGGATGAATTGAGAACTACGGATAAAGATTCACTACTGAATATGTTGATAAACGAATTCGCGGGTTCTGAAATATCACTTGAAGCAGCAACTCGATTGGGTATAGAACTGGAAAAACCACCTCTCCAGCCGGATGAGATAGCCTTTTTGCAGGCTGAAAGTCTTTTCCTCGCCGGGAAAGATTTTGGTGCCGATGCCTATGGGTTATACCGATGGATATTTGAGACATATCCAAATTCCGTCCTGGCACCCCAGGCAATGTGGGCTTCAGCCTATATCTCAGGAAATTACCTTGGAGATTCAGAAACGACGGAAGAATTACTTAATGATCTACAGGCAGAATATCCAAGCTCTGAGCAGGCTGTTGAAGCTGGCCGAAAGCTGAGTGCCCTTCAATCCAGCAGAACACGCGCTGCCGGAGGCGGTGAAATTGAGCTGGAAGCCACAGAGGAGGAATTACTGGCACATGGTGAAGATGAACTGGATATTACTCCCGAATTGATCGGTGGACAGTCGACTCTGGCAAATATTCTCGAAATGAGAGGATTACTCCCACAGGAGGTTATCAGTGGAACAGGCGGCGATGTTAAACTGCGTTACCTGATATCATCAGAGGGAGTAGCCTATAACTTCCGGATTGTTTTTGAAACTCCTCCAGGGATGGGTCTCGCCAGGGCTTTAATTGCCGCACTAGAAGAAGTTACTTTCAGGCCTGGATCGATTGACGGTGAATATGTAGATGTAAGACTGGAAAGGACCTATACCTTGCCACTGGATGCACCTCCCAATGTCCGTCCTCTGCCTCGGAGGATCTAAAATTGAAGTTTCTTGAAGATGCCATAGTATTATCCAACCAGGAAATCAGGCCGGGTATCTGGTCTATGTGGCTCCAATCACCACAGATATGTAAAGAATCTTCTCCTGGACAATTTGTTCATTTGCGAGTAGAAAAATCGTTTACTCCCCTGCTGCGAAGGCCATTGAGCATCGGCAGGGTTCTCGATAGTAAGCTAGAACTTGTGTGGCGTGTTGTTGGTACAGGCACCAGGTTATTGGCAGGCAAAAAAGCCGGGGATACTGTTAATCTGCTGGGACCCCTTGGAGAACCTTTTGGTATTGATTCCAAACCTGATATGGCCATCCTGGTCGGTGGCGGTCTCGGGCTGCCTCCATTGGTTTACCTGAATGAATTGCTAAAGGATAAAGGGATTAAGACAGAGTTCTTCCTGGGTGTTGGGAATGTTGACGGTATTCCATTGAGCGATGAAGATCCCGTTCTCGATGACATGATAATAACCTCAGAACGTGGGAATTCCTATCGCAAAGGTTTTGTTACCGAACCTGTTCTGGAATTAATTAACTCACCCGGTATTAAAGAGAACCTGAATAATATTGCTTTGTATTCATGCGGTCCCTGGGGGCTGATTGGTGCTCTTAAATCTATGATACCGGTCGAGAATTTTCTGAGATGTGAAGTATCCCTGGAACAGCAGATGGGATGTGGAATCGGAGTTTGCCAGGGATGTGCAATAGAAGTTAAAAACTCTGACCAGCCATTCAAACTTGTATGCAATGATGGTCCGGTTTTCAGCTTGAAAAATATAGAGGTGCCAAATGGCTCCTGAACTTGGCGTGAAGCTGGGATCGCTGGAATTTAAGAATCCCCTGATTGCGGCTTCAGGATGTTACGGATATGGAATCGAGTACTCTGATGTTTCCAGCCCGGAAATATTAGGCGGATTTGTAACTAAAAGTGTCTCGTTGAAGCCTTGGAAAGGCAATCCCCCACCAAGAATTGCGGAAACCGGTACCGGGATGATTAATAGTATTGGCCTGGCCAATATGGGAGTAAAACGTTTTATTGAGGAAATTGTCCCTCAATACGAAGGGATAGATACCAGGATAATCGTATCTGTTGCCTGTAAGATATTGGAAGAATATGTTGAGGTTGTCCAACACCTCGAAGACGCTCCGTTCATCGATGGATACGAACTAAATATTTCCTGCCCGAATGTAAAAGAAGGTGGTATGGCTTTCAGCCAGAATCCTATAGTCACAGAAGAGCTTGTTTCCAGGGTCAGGAAATCTACTAACCGATGGGTAATGGCCAAATTAACCCCAAATGTGGCCCGTATTTCTGAAGGTGCTGTTGCAGCCGAAAATGGCGGTGCTGACGCTGTCAGTATGATAAATACGCTGGTGGGGATGGCAATAGATTATCAATCCAGAAAACCTCGTGTATCAACAATTACTGGTGGTTATTCCGGTCCACCGATTAAGCCGGTTGCACTGGCTAAAGTATGGGAAACATATAATGCCGTAAATATTCCAATAATGGGTATGGGTGGTATTATATCCTGGGAAGATGTCTTGGAGTTTTTAATAGTCGGTTCATGCGCTGTTCAGGTAGGAACAGCCCTGTTTTCAACTCCCGATTTACCTTTGGAAATGTTGGCAGCACTTGAAAAATACCTTGTTGATGATGATATTTCAGATATCAGTGAATTAACCGGATCATTACGCAGAGCAGAACCATATACAGTGGGTACACCACGGTAATCTTGTGATTAGAAGAAATCTTGATAACAAGTATTACAATAGAACCTCAATACGTCAATACAATCCCTCTCACTTAAAAACAACTGGAATAAAATCCTCGGCTTTTATTTTTTCGGTTACTATTTTTTTATGTTTGTCAGTCTTTCTTGTTTCCGGATGCAGTTCAAATCCTGTTTATACCTCTAAAAAACATACTTCTGTCAGTAGTAAGAAAAAGAAGCAGCCCGCAAAATCAACTGGTAAATATCGTAACGGTCAGGTAATTGAAGGTATTGCCAGCTATTATGGACCTGGTTTTCATGGGCGTCTGACAGCAAATGGAGAGAAGTACAATCAAAACGGATTAACCTGCGCTCACAAGCATCTTCCATTCGGAACTATCCTTAAAATTACCTATATTAAAACCGGCAAAACCGTAACTGTCAGGGTGAATGACCGTGGTCCTTATGTGAAGGGAAGGATCATCGATCTTAGTGTCGGCGCCGCGAAAAAAATCGGGATGCTTAATGACGGTACCGGGAAAGTTAAAATTCAAATTATCAAATTGGGCAACAATTGAGTAAGGAAACCGTTCAAAGAATAGGTATTGCGGCAATTCTGGTCCCGATTGCCATGGTTACAGCGTACCTGGGAGGATGGTATTTTGCATTTCTCGTTGCCCTGATGTGTGCAGCGACAATTTATGAAATTCAGCAGATGTTGATGAAACTTGAATGGAAGGGCACACCTGTTATAGGTGTTGTATTCGGTTTCGTCACACCCCTTCTTGTACACTATCTGGGTGCCGGCGTATTAGTACCTCTTTACCTGACCCTGGTTCTTGCATTAGGGATTGTCGCAATTTTCAGGGGTGTAAGTGAGGGTTTTTATAGTCTGTCAACGACGTTCTTTTCCACGGTATTGATCGGACTTCCCATGGCATCCATGATATTGATTCGTGATGGTGGAAACTGGCCGGGTGATAAGGTAGGTGGATTGGTTATTATCTATCTGTGGGGGGGAGCATGGATCTCCGATACTTTCGCTTATCTCATAGGCAGGAAATTCGGTAAGAGAAAGCTTGCATCCGAATTGTCACCGAAAAAAACCATAGCCGGGTCCGTGGCTACATTTGTCAGTGCCATGTTGTGGTGTGTCCTTGGAGCAGAATTTATAGATCCCCTCTTTACAACTGTAGACCGAGTTATCCTGGGTTTGATTGTGGGGGTATTCGGACAGGTGGGAGATTTAACAGCATCAATCATCAAAAGAGAAACCGGTGTTAAGGATTCGGGATTTATTTTTGCCACTCACGGTGGGGCATATGACCGGTTTGACAGTATGATCTTTATTTCCGGTGCAGCCTACCTGTTTTTTATCGGTACCGGTTTTGTTCCTCATCCCTGATTAAGCTGAAAAACCTGCTGCCTGTAGAATAGTCTTCCAAGTCAGAAATGAATAAAATCGATAATCTATTAATCCATTAATTTTCGAATATAATAAGTTTTGAAGAAATTAATTACAATGAATTTTAAAGTCGTTTTTATATAAACAAAACGGGCTGCTGAAACAGCAGCCCGCAAAAGAATTTTCCATTCTAATTATTTCAGATGTTGAATCTTCAACGGTTTTTTCGGATAGGCAGGAGGTTCAACAAATGGTGGCCATTTTTCCGTGTTCATCAACTCTCTCTGGACATATTTAATCGCTGCATCAAGCTGAGGATCTTTGCCTTCAATCATCGATTTAGGATCATCCATCACTACAACATCCGGGTATACGCCAGGTCCTTCGATAAGCCATTGACCATCAAAAGCTCCCCAGCCGGAGAATTGCGGTTGTGTGTTTGCACCACGGTCGACAGTAGCTCTGCCACCCTGGATTCCTACCCAGCCACCCCAGGTCCTGGTTCCAAAGAGAGTCCCGAGATTTAAGCGTTTGAATCCTTCTGAGAACGTTTCACCGTCAGAACCGGTTTCATGGTTACAGACTGCCGCTTTAGGTCCATAGAAACTCTGCCACGGTGTATTTCCGACGGCTCCCTCACGACCCTTTCCACGTGCCCAGACAGAGTGTTCAAGTTGCGCAAGGATCATCTGGGCTACAAAACCACCACCATTATGGCGTACGTCGATCACAAGGCCATCTTTATACTTCTGTGGCACAAACATCCGGCTCCACATTGAAAGACCCATTCCCATCATATCGGGAAGGTGAATATAACCGATTTTTCCGTCGGTCATTTTGTCGACATATTCACGCCTGTCACGCACCCAGTCCAGGTAACGAAGCCGTCCTTCACTGCCGAGGGTTTCAACAAGCAGTTCTTCAGCATCTTTCAGTTTTGGTGTTGAATTCAGGCTGAGTAATACTTCCTGTCCGGATTTCCCAAGGAGACGTTCAAATATATTATCTCCTTTTTCCAGGGGAACACCGTCAATCGCTACGATATATTTTCCTTCATCGACACCCTGGAGAGGACTGGCCGGTTCATCACCCCATCCATCTCCCTTGAGGACACGCGTAATCTTGTATGCACCGGAATTAGTTGCTTCCAGGTCTGCACCAAGATATCCAACACTAACTCTAGGTGCTCTCCTGATATCACCACCCCAGATATATGCATGACCGATGTTTAACTCACCAATCATTTCACTGATCAGGTCATTCAGTTCATCACGATTGGAAACGCGGGGGAGAAGTGAGCTGTATTGCTTCCAGACAGCTTCCCAGTTCACACCGTGCATACCCGGATCATAGAAAAAGTCACGTTGCCAGCGCCAGATTTCCCGGAGGATTAACGCCCATTCATCACGTGGATTAATATCCACGTCCCATCCACCAAGAGATACATGTCCATCTTCCTCGGGGATCTTGTCCGATCCTGCGTCCATCACTACAAAACTACCACCATCAGTTCGAACGACAGCTTTCTTCTTGTCGGGTGATAGTGCGAATCCCTTACAACCGGATGTAACCTTATTCAGTTCTTCTTCTTCGAGGTCAAAGATACTTAGTGTAAATCCTTTACCACCTTCACCCTCTTCCTTCATACCGGTATTTTTATAAGATCCCACGTAGAATTTTCCGGAAACAGCCCAGATGCTGAAGAAATTACCGGCATTAAAATCCACCTGGTAAATCCTGTCATAAATGCCATCGAAGTCAATGGTTATTAAGTCTTCTTCCTCTTCATCCTCACCATTGTCTTCTTCTTCCTCGTCCTCACCGTTTTCCTCTTCTTCTTCCTCATCTTCGAATGCCTCTACAAGTTCAGGTGCGAACGGGTTTTTCGTGTCTTCCGCGAGCATGACGATATATGCTTTTACCGGTCGATCGTTTATGTACGAAAAGTCAACCTGGTCAAGAACGGGATTAAAGTAGGTGTAGGACAGAAAATACAGGTAATCACCATCCGGATCCCATGACATACTCTGTTCATATGTCATCGGTCGATCGAACTGGAACTTCTTTTTTGTTTCGATATTGTAAATCCAGACATCTGTATTGTAGTTCTCATCACCACGGATCCAGGCTATCCATTTACTGTCAGGTGACCACTCCATAGGCCCGATAAAATCGGGAGCTGTATCAATTTTGGTCAATTTCCCGCTATCCGCATCAACCAGCCAGAGATTCCCTGCTTTATCGTCAAACATCAGGTATTCGCCATCAGGTGACCAGTACATTGGATAGCGATACATATCGCCACCGCTGGTCAATTTTTTCGGCTCTTCCTTGCCATCCGATGGCATAAGCCAAATCTCGTCTTCTCCACTGGCATCTGACATCATCGCAACAGTTTTACCGTCTGGACTGAACGCTACATAACGTTCACGACCCTCGTTAGTATAAGTCAGCCTCCTGATGTAGCCAGATTCTTCGACCGGGAAGGTAAAAACTTCACCACGGGAGGCGATTGCCAGCCTCTTTCCCGTATTAGGGATAGAATAGGAATCAATATACTTGGTGGGACTTCCTACCAGTCTTTCCCTGAGACGGAAACGGTCAGAAGGTAATTTGATATCTATCAGCGTTTCTTTCCCTGTAGCTACATCATAGGCATATATATCCATCGCTTTCTGGTAGACTATTGTCTTCCCATCGCCGGAAGGCCAGCGCAGATCCCATTTTTCAGCGAATGTATGCTGGCTGACTCCAGAACCATCAGCATTCATGCTGAAGATATTCATGCGTCCCGAACGGTCTGAGAGAAAATAAATCCTGTCGCCAATCCACATTGGATAAGCGTCTGTTCCATCAAAGTCAGTAACAAGGTTGAAATCCATCGTCTTGAGGTTACCAACCCAGATATCCATCGCCCAACCGCCCTTATAACGTTTCCATGGACGCTGTTCCCGGCGCAATCTTGTATAGGCAAAGTTATCACCACCGGATTCATAACTGATCCTGGTAGCTTTGTCGAGACCGATATCCATGGGATATCCGCCATCAAGACCGACTTTATATAGTTTCCATGTATAATTTGGGGTATTCCTGTAGCTTCTGAAAATGAGATGTTTACTGTCATCTGTCCATCCAACAACTTCATCTAACGCTGAATGGAAAGTAAGGCGTACCGGTTCACCACCTTTAGCTGGTATCAAGTAAACATCATTATTACCATCATATTCACCTGTGAAGGCTATCCATTTTTTATCAGGACTGATACGCGCGTAACGTTCCTGCCCATCATGCCTTGTGAGCCGGTAGGCATCTCCGCCAGTCAGGGTGGCTGCCCATAAATCACCCTCTGATGTAAATACTACAAGGTCATCCCTTACATCCGGAAAGCGAAAAAAACCGGATTCTTCTGCCAATGAAACAGAAACTGTTCCGACAGAAATGATTAAAACTATCATCATAAACATGTTTGAATGTTTACCAGGATACATTTCCCTTCCTCCTCAAATGTTTTGTGGATAAGTATATTTAAAAATGTAGCAAAATCAAGATGTTGCTTGTTGCAATTCGAAACAATTATATTGTAGGATAATTTGTTGTTTTATAAATATCAAATTATTAGACTTTTGAAGCGTTCACGATCATATAAAATTAGCAAAAACTAAGCCGGTTGGCCTCATTCTTGAAAATCTTCAGTTTTTTCTGATACCATTCCAATCGAAAATATAAATAGTGCCCCTCCCAGGATTTCACCATTTTCAATCTTTACTGAACCATTGTGTTGTTCAGCGATTGTTTTAACTATTGGCAATCCCAGACCGACACCGGAACGTTTAGTAGTGAAATAAGGTTCGAATATTTTTTCAGCCTGATCTTCACTGATCCCGGTGCCGTTATCTTCAACTTCAAATAATACCATGTCAGATACCTTGGATAACCTCAAGATAACCTTTGGATCATCTGAACCGGACATAAACGCGTTTTCTAACAGGTTTATCAGGGCTCGTTTCACTTTTTCACGGTCGAATATCCATTTTTCCATCACTTCCGAAGCTTCAATTTGAAGCCTGCCTGCGTACAATGCCTCCAGGTCTTTTTGAAGTTCCAACGGACTATCTTCAATGGGAGATATCCTTGGCGCCCTTGCGAACTCACTGAATTCTTTAACCAGGTTTCTCAGACTTTCGATTTCTTCATCAACAATTTCCCGCGTTGTTGCAATTAGCGATGAGAATTTCTCGTCATTACCCGGATCACTTTCCGCCAGTTGTTGCACAGACAACTGTATAGGTGTCAGTGGATTTTTAATCTCGTGCGCCAGGACCCTTGCAAGTTCACGCCAGGCAGCCATTTTTTCCACCGTCGTAACACGGTTTCGGCTTTCCTGTAATCGATCAAGCATAAGGTTGAAAGACTGTGACAGGTTGGTTACTTCGTCCTTTCCAACCACATCTGCTCGGACACTTTCATCACCATCGGCAACATTCTGTGCGGTATCTGTCAGCCTGGATATACGTTTTGTCGCTCCCGCCATCACAATATGTCCAGCGATAAGTGATAATGCTACTACAATCAAATATGTTAACAGGTATGTCCCAATCAGGCTTGTAATCAGTCGATCATGTTCCATTTTCCTCGATGCCATCCCGGCGGCTGTTTTCCTCAACAGCTCAGCAGTATGATGAAACGATGGATCAATATTTTTTACCAGTATCCAGCTAGGATAATTTTCATTATCCCTTGTGATTATCTTATCCGGAAGACTTTGAAAATTACCTGTATCAATTGACTGGGGAGGTGTTCCGCTTTCCCAGGAAATATTTGTTGGATTGAATTTCTTCCAGCTATTGTTCTTAATTCTGTATAGAGCTTCAGTGCTGTCTGTTAATTCGCTCAATAGTTTCAGGTTGACATCAAATTTACCAGAATTTTTGATTATGTTTTCAAGCTTGAGTTTTTGGTTCTCTGTTGTTTCAAAATACGTCCTTGTTGCCAGTGATATGCTGGAATCGAGCGCAGCAGATAGATATTCCGGTGTTAATGCGCGTGTACTCGTGTCAACTACTGATGAGACTGTCAACAGGAGTGGAATAATGGGGAGTAGGCCAGCAAAGGCAAGCGTCAGCAGGAGTCGCCATCTTAATCTCATTTTGTTTCCTGGTAATCCTTAAGATTTGGAAGTTTTACCCTGTCTGACCATTCACTGAATTTAAGTTTTGGTTTCCTCCATTTGAATAACCACGCGGTTATACCGTTTAATTCGGACTCAACCTGTCCATCTGCCTGGATCGAATGTATCAATTGCCCTTCACTGATCCTTGCGCTGAAAAACCAGGGACCAAGGTTTGGCAGTTCCTGAATTGGTATTGAAAGATCGATACCCTGCTTAAAGAACTGGAGTAGGGTCTGGTATTCTTGCATTGTCATTGTATAATCTGGTGTAATTACCCGGAAACGTTTTTCCCAGACATTATGTTCAACAATTATTTCATACTCGATCTCATCCAGGTATCCTGTCCTTGAATACCTCATTTCAACATCAAGTGCCACCGATACACCCAAACGAAGAGCGTCCCAGATATCATCATTGAAAGGATTAATTATTTCAGGCCTGATAACGACAACCGTATCTGCCCAGGATACCTCAAGGTTTGTTATCTCAATATCAGCAGCTGAAGAACGTGGGGTTAATAAAAGTAAAACATTAAATAACACTACATAAAATATAGTATGACACCATCTTAGTGATAATCTATAAAAGATAATATTTTTATGTAGATTGGTCTTCATGTATTAAATGACTGGTCTGGATAGTTATTCGATTATTAATTTCCCAAGCTCGCTGTCCTGCTTCTTTAAATCATTAATTATTTTATCGAAGGCATAAATTCTTTTTAATGCTCTGCCTACCAACCAGAATCCAAGTAGCATCAATATAGTATTGACGATAAAAAGGGGAATTAAAAAGTGAAGGTTAGTAGTAAAATCGTAAAATCGTGAAGTCGCGATGAGTAAGGTAACGATCGAGGTTGGAAGCGTTAAAATTGCCATACCTGTCCTCAATACTGAGAGAGAAGTCCTTTTTTCCGCAAGGACCATCTGCACCCTACCTATTATCGCGCTTTCTCCTGGATTTTTTTCCATTATTGTCGGCTGATAGTTATTCCAACAATCCCCGGTGGATTATGATTGTAATGGAACATAGTGAACTATGGTTCCAGCCTCAACTCAATATGATGATCTGTGTCAATTCTATACCTGTAAATCTCTCCGGAACATAAAAAAGCCGGGTAATTATTACCCGGCTTAGACGATCTATAAATGAAAAAGAATACTTATTTCAGCAGTAATACATTCTTTGCGATTTTAACACCGTCAGCTTCCAGCCTGTAGAAATACATTCCGGATGCCACAAGGTTGCCGCCAAAGTCTGTGCCGTCCCAGAAAACTTCGTGTTCACCGGCGTTAAGGCGATTCCTTACCAGTTCATTTACACGACGTCCGAGAACATCATAAACAACCAGCCGGACCATTGAAGCTTCACCAACTGTAAAGCTGATCTTTGTGCTTGGGTTAAACGGGTTCGGATATGCAGACTCGAGTGACCACTTGCTGGGAACACCAACAACTCTTTCGTTTACATCAAGACGATCGGTGTTAATCACCTTCTGGGTGAAGATGTTATAAAGGTGTTCTTTACCTGTACTGCGTAAATCTTCCCACGCAGCGAGGAAACCAGCCTCACCTTCCATATATGGCTTCATGGAAATAGCAAGCTGTTGATGATAAGCGTTACACAGTGTATCCGCGTTCGGCGTAAGTCCGTTAACAGGAATGCCTTCAATACTGAATCCATCGAAAGGAATACCGTTTTCCTGGAGATGTGTGTAGAGAAGGTCTACAGTGAAATCACCTTCAGCGTCTTCCCACGCGAAATATGCATCCTCAAGCGGTGATACGACGATCTTGGGATTATTCTGATCCTCGAGTGAATTCCAGACCGGGATGCCGGTTTCGTTTGGATTGTTTAAAGGCAAAAGATGTGAAATACTATCTTCAAAGATTTCAAATCTCTGCGCGTAAATATCCGGGTTACCGGGTTCACGTGTATCCTGCCAACCCACCCAGAATTTAGTTGCTGACGGACCGCTGACACCCATGGTGATTTTGCTTTGTGATTCGTCAGCTTCAATCAGGCTCATTCCGTCTACTTCTTGATCCCAGTGAAGGTTACCGTCTTCATCAATAATTTGGCCGAAAATATCGAAATTAGTTGATCCATGGCGGTTATCCTCCCAGACAACCAGCATACCGGCATCTACCAATTCGGCGTCGGCATGATATTGGAATCCGTCAGCCTGCGAGAGGGGTACAGGATCTCCCCAGACGAAGTTACCGTCAGGATCGATACACTGGGCGAACAGGTCATAATTATTGCCGGCAATTGAGGTATAGTAGATTACCAGGACATTGCCGTTCGGGAACATTTCAAAATCTTCGATAATATGGTCAGCTTCTTCGTCAGTGATTCGCAGACCGTAATTATCATCTCCCTGCCACATGGTTTCGCCATTTGTGTCGAGACGCTGGATGTGAATGTTTACCCACCAATCCTCATTTGTTTTCAGGAATACAACAAAAGCACCACCCTCACCATCAGGGAGAATTTTCGGACGTTCCTGGTTCCTGAGTGCATCACCTTCCTCAGATGGAGCAACAACGGCACCGTAATCGCCCCAGAGCATGTCACCTGTGTTTGTCATTTTCTGTGCTGCAATAACAGTATGGTAACTGAATCTGTCATCCTGCCATGCTGCCAGAACCTGGTCTTGCTCGTTAATCACGTAAGCAACCGAGTCGACTGTTACCTTCAACGTGTCCTCTGGAGTAATGCTTGGATATCCGGGTGTTAATGTAACCCCGTTAATCGGGAAATCCGGCTCAACGTTCAATCCGGTTGTCAGGTCGAATTTCTGA
This sequence comes from bacterium, assembly GCA_028278125.1. The sequence continues at coordinate 31,080 of JANQEY010000326.1, forward strand.
ATGTAAGCGTATTTACCGTTGTTACCTCGACGTTTGTCTTCCCAACCGACGTAAAAATCGGTTCCATTGTAAATAACCTGCGGATTTTCAGCATTGAAGTCGATACCGTAAATAATCTGGACACCATTTTCCTGGACAAGTTCAGCACCGTCTTCAAGTTCATGTACCTGGTAATAGATTCCGGGGCTACCGTCCCTGTAGTCAAACCAGACGATCGCGGCATTTGTATCATTACCATCATCAAGGATTCTCACGATGTTACCGGTCTGCTGGAGTTGTGCGTCACTGACGATAATTCCACTGCCATCGCTCCAGAGGTGATTTCCATCCTCGTCAATCCTGTCGGCATACAGGTCTTCACGAGGGACTTCATTTTCACGTTCGTCTGTCCAGGATACGACCATACCACCATCACCGCCACCGATAGCTGTCAAACGGGCTTCAAACTGGTTACCGGGTTCATCACATAAAATTATTCCGAGAGTTTCTTCTCCGGCTTCACCCCAGTTCAGCTCCAGTTCATTTGTACCGCTTATCTTCTGCATATAAAGGTCACTGGTGAACCAGTCTGTTCTTTGATCTTCCCAGATAACAATGGCCTCACCAGGTGCTGTATTTACGATACGATGTTTAAACTGTGTAGCCTGTGCATAACAGAGAATTTCTCCATCCTCAGTCCACATGAGATTGCCGTCAGCATCAACACGTTGCGTATAGAGATTTCCTAATGGATCTCCATAGAGGGAGTCTTCTTCAAACCAGGTGCGCTTATCCTGCCATGCGAAAAACGCACCACCCTCTCCATCAGGGCAGAGTTTTATTCCTGTCTGTTCAGCAGCAAATCCGCAAATAACCAGTCCAGTATCAGCAATTGCTTCTTCAGGAATACCATCAGGTGACCAGAGGAGATTTCCGTCTACATCAACTCTCTGTGCAAAGAGGTTTTTATCAGTCGCGTCCCGAAGGTCAACCCAACCGACGATAATACCACCGGCGCCGTCTGTGTCAGCAGTATAACCACCACCACCTAGTTGCGCCTGGTCTTCAAAACCACCGGCAACAACAATACCTGGATCGTCCCAGACACGGTTTCCGTTAGCATCAATTCGCTGTGCGTAGATGTCTGATGAACCATGCCGTCCATCAACCCATACTGCGACCGCGCCACCTTCACCATCGGGGAAGGATTGTACCGCGATCTGTACGCCGTTTATGTTCGGTGAATTGTTGTTTGATGTGTCTACACATACTGGAACACCCGCGTATCCATTTTCAGTGTTCCACATGATATTGCCATCGGAATCAACTTTCTGCATGTAGACATCGCCAATGTCCTCAATAAACAGGTCCCAGCGAAAATCTATCCAGGTAATGATCCAACTGCCGTCATCAAGTGCGAGGACATGGGGGTCTTCCTGTCGTGAAAAAGTATCGGCAGCAGTTATGCCCTCATCGAGCCAGGGAAAGGTTTGATCCCAGAGAACCTCTCCGTCAATTCCAATCTTCTGGAGATATATATCACGGCCGCCTTTTCGGGTATCTGACCATGCGACACAAAGCTCGCCATCACTGTTTGATGCCATACTGCGAAACCATTCAATATGGTATCCCTGCCGTACGATCATACCGTTATGTTCATCCCATTGGCGATAGTCAGCCTGCGCAAAGCATACTGTAACTAAACCAAGCAGTAAAACACTGAACAGGATGAAGCGCCCAATGCTTGACTTCATCATCAACCTCCTGTTTTGTATAGTTCGATTTATGAATTATCAAAAGATTTTAATTTTAGTACTATTTATGTATCTCACGCAATAGAGTTTTGTAATTCTTCAACTGATTCGAAAGGACCATTTTTACCAGAATCATCGTGTATATACATACATGCTTTACCCGTGGCTCCGGAGTATTTTTCACATTTTGTCCATGGGGTTTCCTGGTCAGGATCAAAATACCTTACCAGGCAGGAACCTTTAAAGTTTTCAAGTATTTCATGTCTGATTTTTCCAACTCCATCACCGCTGACTAAGTCGATTACCAGGGGAGGATTGGAAAGATATTTCAAAGCTTTCATATAATGTGTATACTGCAAACTATAGCTTGAAAGCATTGGTTTCAAAGACTCTGCTAAAGAAACTGCTCTCTGATGCCAACTGTTATTCTCAGTCAAATGACCAAGAAGGACTGAAACCAGCATTAGTCGGCTGTTGCCACTAAACGGCATAAATTTAATTCTCAGGGCACCTTGAACCGGTTCTTCACTCCAGAAATCGTAACATCCCGGGCTGTTTTCCTCGCCGAATATCTTGATGGTATCAGATGCAAGCTGTTCTGCACGAATAAGTTCTTTTGCTCTTCCCGATACCTGGTACAGGTCAAGGAGTCCAAGAATTACATCGACCTGGTCATTGAGAAATAGAACTTCATCTTCCTGATCGATATGATGTTTTAGTCCACCATTTTCCAGCCTGCATGAATTCCATAGATAATCTGATATTTCAAATGCCTGCTGCAGGTAAGCCGGTTTATTAAATTGAACACCTGCCTCACCCGATGACGCAAGAAATTTACCCAGTGCAGAAGTATAAACAGTTTCATCAATTGGCGGTTGTTTTCTGCCGCCTCTCATTTTCTTTAACGAATCAATTCCTGATTTTATGATTGATTCGGTCACTTCAGGCTCGATTCCGAGCCTCATTGCTACTTGTTCTGACGGAACCCTGATTTCCGGTACACATTTAAACATAGTACCCGGTATCGAAGCCGCCTTGGTGATTCCAAAATGATGTATCAGTGCTTCAGAGACTACCTCATCAAGCGATTCGCGCAGATCTTCTTCAGCCCATCCATAATAATCTGCCTTATCACCGGGAATCGTCTCTGAATCTAATGCCGCAAATATTAAACCTTCGTCATTAATTAATGTCTCTTCCATAAATTCTAATGTTTTTAATACCGTTTCTCTGAAACAATCTGCGTTATCCAGTCTTGACACTTTCAGGTAAGCGGAGACAAGCTCTGAATTATCTGAATGCAATTTTTCTAGCTGCGGGAATCTCCACGTTTCATCATCACATTGCCTGAAAAATCCGCCACCTATGTGGTCATATAAAGAACTTTCCCGAATAACCTTCAAAGTAGTCAGCGCGAAATTTTTAATGTGTTCTTTTTCAGAATCCAGCATCAGCTTCAGAAGATCGGCTTTAGGTAACTTCGGTGATCTTCCAAAACCTGAATATTTCCGGTCATACCATGCTTCAATATCCCTGTCCATCTGATCAAGTGGCTGTAAATCAGGTGCATCGGGAAGATTTTCAGCTTTCAAAATCGGCATACTGGGAAGACCGGAGTTCTGTATCTTCTGCTTAATCTGATCTTTGTGCCTGGAGTAATAATCCACAACCTGTTCAAGAATGTCCCGAGTTGTTGATAATCCGGGCAGAACACTACCATGTAATAATTCACCAGTGGGACTTAATATGCAAATTGAAGGCCATCCACCACGATTATACCTGTCATATATGTGTGGCTGTTTAAAAATGTCTGCTCTGACCGGTACATAGCTCTTTTCGATCAGCTGAATAATTTTAGAATCGCCAAGAACTTCGTTCTCAAATCGATGAACAAAATTACCCCAGCCGGTACAAAGATATAATAGTACGGGAATATCGCTATTTTGTGCATTATTAAAGATTTCTGCTGACCAATCATTCCATGAAATTTTCACAGTCTCTCTCATTATGTATTCCCGTTTTAACAATTGTTATCTACTAATCTTACATTGCATAATTTGCGTATAACTTTGGAATATGCATCGACGGATAAGATACCAATATCGTAATCTTAGGACAAACTTACAAAACGTAATATGCTATAAAGTGGCTACCAGGAGTAAAACATCACCTTCATATGCACACATTCCAGGGGGGATAGAATATTTATCGATTTCAACATTATTCAAAGCTACCCGTTTCAAAAGATCTTCCTCACTTGGGAAATAATGGAGATGATAATCGGGTGAGTAAGGGACATACTCCTGTGATGGTACCAGGATAATCAGTTTTTTCGATGCAACTCTTTTAAGCTCGTTAACAACTTTTTCGAATTCTTTCACATGTTCAAGAGTATGGGTCGTGACAATTATATCAAAGGCATTATCCTTAAATGGCAAATATTCAAGAAATGATTGAACCAAGAACGGTTGATTGCCAAGGTTTTTTCGAGCCAGCTTTAGTGCGTTTACTGATAAATCTACGCCTGAGAACCTCAATCCCTTTTTAGAAATACTCTTTATTAAGTAGCCATCGCCACACCCGGCATCGAGAATGTTTGCCTCTCCAGGGAGTATTGTTCTGATTCTTTTTATGTCAATCTCACTCAAGTCTGGCTGCTGCCAATGCTCCCATGATTTTTCATAGGTATCCAACCAGAATTTCGAATTTGCCCCAGTTGATTCTTTTTTCCAGTTAATATTAAACCAGTCACTGTACCTGGCTTTTATCACTCTTCGTGATATAATTTTGTTGTAAAAATGGAGCACTGGGGTGGGAAGGATGTTCTTTATGAAGTGTTTAAACTTGTTCATTTACTGAGATAAGTAAGTTTATTCCGATGATTTTTCCTGTTCAATAAACGAAACAGCCGAATAACTGACTAATTGGCTTTCGTCCTTGGGAATCGCCTGCTGGTAGTCTATCACACTGCCGGTTGTTTTATCATCTTTCAGGACAGACAACAACAGGTATGTAGCATACAAACCGCAAACTTTTCTCTCGTTATCTTTTTCCATTATTGATGACCACCAGCTGTCCGGATCGACATTCCTGATGGAATCAAGAGAAACCATATCCTGCTTGGCAATCCTGTTAGCCACTGATTTATCGACAGGGAATGGATCACCGAATCTTTGCCCAACATGAGCAAAATCAACACTGGCAATCCAGATTACAGGCCCATCATGATTCTTTTCCACCTCTATCAGTACATCGATCAAACATGTGATCTTCTCCCTGTTTTTTTCATCTTCTGAAGAAACTTCAGGGAACGAACTGACAAGGATCGGCAGAATATTAAACTTTCTTCCTGCCAAGAGATATTGAAGCCACACAACCTGCAATTCCACTGAGTGTTCGTAGCGATGAATCCATTGTTCGTCTAAATAGCTTTCACCAAGTTCTGACCTGATGGTTTTAATCGCATCCCGGTCATGTTTTGCTACGCCAAGAGGTGTTTCAAAGTCCTTGTCGGCGATCACTACCGGTGCTATTGAACCGTTATGTGCAACGCCAAGAATGCCAACCAGCAAATTGTCATTCTCTTCTAATTTTAGCTTTTCCTGCAGGATCCTGTATCCTCTGCCGAAGGTAGGTCCGCCACGGATAAAATCTATATGGGGAAGTATCATACCACGAAGTTTGCCATCGGGTACCGGCTCACCTTCGAAATCATCGGGAGGGGGAGCATCCAGGTAATGATTTAATTCTTGCTCGAGTTTCTCCTGGTCATCAGGGTAACCGTTACCCGCAAGGACAGCTTGTCTCACCGTTGAATTTTTAAACTCATTTTCAATTCGTATCCTGTCTTCATTAAAGCTCTGGCTCTGTAAAAACCGGGCATCCTCCATTAAATCAACCAATTCCAGCAGGTTTTCCCTTGGAAATTTCTCACCTATTGAAGCCTCTATATATTCAAGAATATCGTCTACCGTCCGGCTGCCGTCGAAGAGCGTCAGTATTGGCAATACTTCAGGCGCAAACGCAAGGATTTTTTCGGAAAATCCCTGTGGATCCCGTAAAAGGACAAATTCTTTACCCTTTTCTCTTACCGGGATAGTTTCAAGAATTCTTAAAGGTGGAACCGGATCATTTAATTCAATCATTATTCATTGACCTTACAGAAGGTTTACGATAATGATTCCTTGCATATCCCACCAGGTCCCTGATCTCTTCACCGTGTTGTGGGAAGATGGCAATTCCATATGAGATATTTGACCAGCCTCCTTCGATCATGAGTCGGTCGAATCTGTATCGCAATCCTTTTTCCTGGCTACTATCCAGGTTAGTTCCTGGCAAAACCGCCAATAAATCATTGCTTGTCCAATGAAGGATCAAGTCATATTTCCTAAGTTTCAGGTCCTTTCTTAAAACCGTCAACCATTTCTGCAAATCATTAGAATTTTTTGCTCTTGCTTTAAACAGCAGTAGCGCCAGTTGATATTCAAGCCGTTGAGCGCGTTTCAGTTCTATCTCCAAGATGCTTGGTGCCTGAATCGAGTCCTGACGTGACCGACGCCTACGAAAAAGGGCAGATATTAAGACGGTCGCAAGAAGTAAACCCGAAATCAGGCCAATTAAAAATTCTGGTTTGCCAAGCATAGACAGGATTTTATCCCAATAATTTCACCATTATTGCTTTTTGAGCATGAAGCCTGTTTTCGGCCTCATCAAATACGACTGATTGAGGTCCATCTATAACTTCATTAGTAATTTCACGTCCTCGTTCTGCCGGGAGACAATGCATCACAATCGCGCTGGGATCTGCAAGTTTCAACAGATCGGAATTCAACTGGAACTTTTTCAACTTTTCGAAACGTTCATCAGCTTTATCCTTTTCACCCATTGAAGCGAAAACGTCTGTATATAAAACATGTGCACCACTTGCTGCTTCCTGCGGATCATGAATTATATCAACTTTAGCACCTTCTGATTTTGCGATATTAACAAGTTCACCGGGATGTGTATCCTCAGCGGTGGCGATACGCAGTTCAATCGGCAACCTGCGTGCGGCATTAATCCAGCTCCTCGCCATATTATTTCCATCACCGAAATAGGTCACAATTTTATCATCAAATGTGCCCAGGTGCTCTTCGACTGTCATCAGGTCAGCCATAACCTGGCATGGATGGGTAAAGTCTGTCAGGGCATTAATCACGGGGACAGTGGCATATTTGGCAAGTTCTTCAACGTCTTCATGAGAAAACGTTCTGATTACAATACCACCTAAATAACGGGACAGAACCTGCGCGGCATCTCCAATAGTTTCACGACCGCCAAGGTCAATTTCATTCTTTGTGATATAAAGCGAATGACCGCCGAGCTGGCTGATACCAACTTCAAAACTGATTCTTGTTCTTAAACTTGGTTTGTGAAAAATACATCCTAAACTAAGTCCATCCAGTGGTTTTGGGCATTGTCCCTCTTTGGTCAGTTTCTTAATTTCGCCGGCCAGTTTAAACGTGTCCCGTAATTCTTCAGTGCTGAAGTCTGTGATCTGAAGGAAATCTCTCTTACTCATTTCTTCTCCCAGGAATAGGTGTGAATGTAATAAAGTAAAATGAAGTGAATAAAAATTACGCTGTGGGAAAGTAATACATGCTTCATAGACAGTACAATTGAGGCAGGAGAATAAAGCTCGAGTGTTCGCAGGCTAAAACACTTGCTGAAAATGTGTAAAACTGTTAAACTCTTCTCTTGGCTTTCAGCCATGATTTGTTGTGCCAATTTGTAATATTTTAATATTCTATATTTTGATTTTGAGAATCCGAAGCGGGAATAAAAAATGCACAAGTGTCTCGAAGATCTGTCTCAGCAAAAAGAACTATTTACACTCGAAGTTCAACCAGTGAGTTCACTATCTGAGCTTGAGGGGATACGTGTAAAATATCTTGGAAGAAAAGGACTGATTGCCAACCTGTTTAAACAGATAGGACAGGTACCAAACGAGGTTAAAGGGGAATACGGAAAAGAACTTAACCTCTTCAAGCAAGCAGCACAAAAACAGGTAGACATTCTCAAGAATAAACTTTCAGCAAAAGAATCTGACCACGGTATTGATGTCACACTTCCGGGACGAAGCCCTTCAATAGGTTCTCTTCATCCCCTGACTCTTATTGAGCGTGAAATACGGTCTGTTTTTACCAGGATGGGTTTTACTGTAGAATATGGCCCCGAGATAGAGGATACATGGCACCTGTTTGATGCTCTGAACACCCCTGAGTGGCATCCGGCTCGTGATCCTACCGATACATTCTATTTCGAGGACGGACGGGTATTAAGGACAGAAACTAGCCCTGTTCAGATTCGAGTTATGAAAAAACGTAAACCGCCAATCAGGATTATAGCACCGGGACGAGTTTATCGAAATGATAAACCTGACGCGACACATTCACCTGTATTCTCCCAAGTTGAAGGATTATACGTAGACGTGGATGTTACCTTTGCCGATCTGAAGGGAACTATTCTCGAATTTTACCGCCAGTTATTCGGCAGATCTGTCGTAACCCGGTTTCGCCCGCATTTTTTCCCGTTCACGGAGCCCTCTGCTGAGGTGGATGTCAGCTGTCCGTTCTGCAAAGGGAAAGGTTGCAGGATTTGTAAAGGATCAGGCTGGATTGAGATGGGTGGATCGGGAATGGTTGATCCCAACGTACTTGAATGTGTCGATATTGATCCGGAAAAATACTCAGGCTGGGCATTCGGATTGGGAATTGAACGGTTGGCTATGCTTTTATATGGTGTTGAGGATATAAGGTTATTCTATGAGAACGACATACGGTTCCTTGGCCAGTTTGGAGGCAGACGATGAAGGTATCGTATAACTGGCTGAAAGAGTTTGTCGATTTTGACGCTTCTCCTGAAGAGATCGCACAGATTATTACTTTTCAATGTTTTGAAATTGAAGATATAAGCCCTGTTAAAAGGCATGTTGAGGGTGTAGTCGCTGGAAAAATAGTTGAATCAAAACCGCATCCCGATGCAGACAGGTTAAAAGTCACAAAAGTAGATATCGGTTCAGAAATCCTGAATATCGTCTGCGGTGCTCCGAACTGCCGTGAAGGATTGATCTCTCCGGTTGCCACAGTCGGTACAAAACTTGGTGATTTTAAAGTCGATGCGCGAAAACTTCGTGGTGTGATGTCTGAAGGGATGATTCTTGCTGAAGACGAGATTGGCATCTCTGATGATCATGATGGGATTATTGAACTCGATGATAGTTTTAAACTTGGCACGAAGTTCAGTGATCTGATCCCGGCAGAGGATACTATTTTAGATTTTGAGATTACTGTTAATCGTCCTGACGCTCTTTCACATATCGGTATCGCTCGGGAGATTGCCGCTCATTTTAAGACTCAGTTGAAGATGCCGTCAATTGATCACGACGAAATCGATATACCTGCATCAGATAAAGTCAGTATCGAAATTATTGATGCAGAATATGGTCCCCGGTACGTGGCCAGGATGGTTGAGGGTGTTCAGGTTGCTCCATCACCATTGTGGATGAAAGCTCTTCTTCATTCCCTGGGGCAAAGGCCGATTAACAATATCGTAGATATCACTAACTATGTTCTGCTTGAACTTGGTCATCCCCTTCACGCTTTTAATTATCATTTGCTTGATAAGGGAAATATAATTGTCCGCCTCGCAAAAGAAGGTGAGATTTTCACAACTCTAGATGACCAGGAACGGAAATTAAAAGACACAGATCTCCTTATTGCCGATCCTTCCAAGGGTGTAGCCTTGGCCGGGGTGATGGGGGGAGCAAACAGTGAAGTGGACGTCGATACAAAAGACGTTTTAATTGAAGCAGCATATTTCAATCCTGTTAATGTCCGTAAAACGTCCAAACGGTTGGGATTGATAACAGAAGCATCCAAGCGGTTTGAACGCGGTGCTGATCCTTCAATGCCGCCAATTGCCGCAAAAAGATGCGCAAAACTGATCGCGGAAATTGCTGGTGGAAATTCTCTGAAGGGTGAAGTTGATGCTTATCCAAATCCTATAATGGAAAGAAAACTACAGCTTCGAAAAGAGAAGGTAAGCGGTGTCCTTGGTATTGATCTTGAAGCCAAAGAGATTAAGTCCAGCCTGGAATCACTGGATATGCCCGTTGAACTTAAGAGTGATGATCTTTTTGATGTCCTGGTTCCAACTTTCCGTCCCGACCTGGAACGTGAAATAGACCTGGTTGAGGAGGTAGCACGTATTGTGGGATACGATAAAATTCCGGAAGCGCAATCATCCAGGATTATTTTGAATTCACCAGATATTCATACTACAAAGATAATAGATGCCGCGTCTGACATTTTATCTGGTTTAGGATTTCGAGAAGCTATAAATTACGCGATGAGTTCAGATTCCGACCAAAAAGCGTTTATCGAAAATTCCACACCCTCAATGATCCAGCATCCCCTTAACCCGGAGACTAACTGCTTCCGTCAGAGTTTAGTTCCCGGTCTGCTCAGATCAATCCAGCGGAACTATAATCATGGTGCCAGGAACATAAAATTGTTCGAGATCGGGCAGGTTGAGGGAAGCAGTTGGATGGAAGGTGATGATAAAAAACAGTCTCTTCACGCTGCGTTTGTGGTAACCGGCAGCTACTCTCAAAGTTCATTCGATCGGAAATCTGAAACCTATGATCTTTTCGATCTTAAGGGTGATATTCATTCATTTATAGCAGGTCTTTCGCTTGACAAAACTCATAATTTTGGTTATGATACTACTGATAACCTTGAGTATGGAGTTACTCTCCAGGGGTATAAGGGGAAGCAGGCGGTTGTAGGTGGAATCGTAACCGAGAAAGTTCTCAAACATTTTGACCTGTCTGAACCTGTCTATATTTGTGAATGTAATCTCGATCGATTGATCCAGATCGAAGAAGACTGGATAAAACATCCCGGGATAAGTGGACAGTATCAGCCGTTTTCCCGGCAACCTGCTTTAGATAGAGACCTGTCGATAGTTACTCCCGGGGAAATTTCTTCAGGCAATATTGAATCGACGATTATGAAGTCCGGCGGATCGTTACTGAAATCCGTCGAATTGGTTGATTTATACAAGGGAAAACCTCTTGCTGAAAATGAGAGCAGCCTTACATTTCGGCTGATTTTCAGGGCAGAAGACAGGACGCTTACGGACGAAGAGGTTAATCCTATAATTGACAAGATAATAAAAAGTGTTAAAACACTTCCGGGTGTCACACTAAGGCTTGAGTAACTGTCTCCTGATGAGATAAAATCATGTCACACAGGATGGATCATGGAATACGAATCGTTTAAAATTCTGGAAGACAAGATTACCCGTGTTCTTGAGAAAGTAGAAACCCTTAAACAAGAGAACGCTGATTTAAAAAACCAGCTTGAAACAATAAAACGTGAGTACAACGAAAAAGCTGCCGAATGCGAAGAATTATCCCTCAACCTGCAAAACGCCAAGGGCAAGGAGAGGGATCCAGATAAGGAGGAAAAAATCAAGAAGAAAGTTTCCGGACTTCTTGAGAAGCTGGAAAATTTCTAACCCGTAGAATAATCAGGGTTAATCTTGGTTTGCCTATATTAATTACGATTTTACAAGAGTATATGGACGGTCCATGAAAAGTAGCGGCCGGGTAGTAAAAGTGGAAATATATGGCCGGGAATATCCCATAAGGGCTAGTGTAGAGAACGAAGAATATATTCGTGCGATAGCGCGTTATGTTGATAGTAAAATGCGTGAAATAAAAGAATCGATGAAGATAGAGTCCACATTAAGCACAGCTATCCTAGCCGCTTTGAATATTTCTGACGAGCTTTTCACATTGCAGGACGAACGTGATCGTCTGGATGCAGAATATCATGAAAAAGTGAAATCGTACTCGGAGGCATTAGACCGAACATTAAGTGATTAGCACGGAAATTTCTTTTTACATTGATTTGATCCCTGCATTATTACCTACGGTGCCGAAAGAAGAACCAACACTTTAGAAAAGGGAGTTCTGCGCAGACTGTGACGGGCAAGCCCCACTTTCTCTGAAAGTCCAGGGGACGTCCAACGCAGTTTGGGGGACACCCACCGTACATAGTACGGTTCTCTCTTCTTGCCGTAGGGATGGTGCAGGATCTTTTTTTATAAATAGAGGGGAGCAGTACACATGATAACCGAAATAGTAATAACAGGGGTAGTTTCTGTAATTCTCGGTGCTGCTATCGCCTGGATCGTCAGATCGATGACCGATCGAATCCAGAAGAAATCAGCACGTGAGGAAGCAGATAAAATACTGAGTGATTCGAAGAAAGAAGCTGAGGCACTCAAAAAGGAGAAACTACTTGAAGCGAATAGTGAAGCATTAACAATTAAGCGCAGGCAGGATAAGGAATACGAGAAAAAATACAATGAGTTACGTGGCCAGGAACGAAAACAACGTGACAGGGAAATCAACCTTGATAAACGCTATGAGAAATCGCGCCAGGTGGAACGTGATCAAAAAGAGAGGGAAAGAGAATTAAAACGAATTCAGCAGTCAATTAATGGAAAAGAGCAGCACCTGGATCGGATGGTAAGTGAACAGAAAGAGAAGATTATCCAGATCGCTGAAATGAGTGCTGAAGAGGCACTGGAAGAGCTAAAGAACAGCCTTATGGATAAAGCCCGCCGCCAGACAGCAGAGTTGGTAAAAAACGTTCGTGACAAGGCCAGGCTTGAAGCAAACCGTGAAGCACGTGAAATTGTCATCCAGGCGATACAACGTAGCGCTGCCGATCATACAGCAGAAAATACCGTTACAACTATTGATCTTCCCAATGATGATGTCAAAGGGAGAATAATCGGGCGCGAGGGTAGAAATATTCGTGCCATGGAAAACGCGACCGGTGTTGACATTATTGTTGATGATACCCCGGAAGCCGTTATCCTGTCAAGTTTTGATCCTTACAGGCGCGAAATAGCGCGTCTCGCACTTGAGAAGCTGATCCACGATGGACGTATTCACCCCGCTAGAATTGAAGAAGTTGTTGAAAAAGCACAAAAAGAACTTGATGAACGTGTGCTTGAACTTGGACAAAATGCACTGATAGAGGCAAATGTGCACGGCGTTCATCCTGAACTGATCAAGCTACTCGGTAGATTGCACTACCGTACCAGTTACGGTCAGAATGTTCTTAAACATACTCTTGAAGTATCTCACCTTGCCGGTTTAATGGCAACAGAACTTGGATTGGATTCAAAAACCGCCCGTCGCGCCGGTCTTCTGCATGATATTGGCAAGGCTGTAGACCGTGAAGCTGAAGGTACCCATGTTATGCTCGGTCTGGACCTCGCGAAAAAATTCGGTGAAGGTGAAATTGTTCAAAACGCTATCACTTCGCACCATGAAGATACACCATTCTCCAATCCAATTTCCGTACTGGTTCAGGCAGCGGATGCAATCAGTGGTTCACGTCCTGGTGCAAGACGTGAAACCCTGGAGAATTACATCCAGCGTATGCACAGCCTTGAGGAAATGGGAAACAGTTTTGACGGCGTAAGCAAGGTCTATGCAATCCAGGCTGGACGTGAGATTCGCATTATTGTTGAGAATGAGAAAATTTCTGACGCTTTGGCAGATGCTCTCGCCAACGATATAGCTGAAAAGATTGAAAAAGAGCTTGAATATCCCGGCCAGATAAAAGTTACGGTTATCCGTGAATATCGTGCTGTCGGTTACGCGAAGTGATCTAATGAGATGAGACGAATCAGATATCCTTGAATTGTAATGATTGCGTTTTTCCGGATTAATAATAACCTGGTAAGGCGCTTTTTTGTTTTGAATACTGGAATTATTTATTTATCAAGAACAGTTATACTTTTGAGGATACAAAATGGCTTTAACAGTAAACGGTAAAAACCTTAATATAGAAGATGTTGTCAGGGTTGCTCGCGGCCAGGAAAAGGTCGAGCTACATTCTGATTCACTCGAGAAGATAAAAAAATGTCGTTCGTTCCTGGAAAAAAAGGTTGCTGACGGCGAGATCATGTACGGCGTCAACACCGGGATAGGTGAATTCTCGGAAATCGCACTGGATGACAACCAGACCAGGGAATTTCAGAAATACCTCATCTATAATCATGCTGCAGGTATTGGTGATCCGCTTCCCATAGAGAATGTCCGTGCGGCAATGTTATGTCGGATCAACGTTCACGCGAATGGTCTTTCTGCCAATCGTCCTGTAATCACTCATACTTATATCGATATGCTGAATAAGGGCGTCACACCTGTAGTTTGTGACAAGGGAAGCGTTGGTGCTTGCGGTGACCTGGCACCAATGTCCCAGATCGCTCTTTCATTAATGGGAGAAGGGGAATCCTTTTACCAGGGCGATAGGATGCCAACTGCGACAGCCCTGGAAAAAGCTGGTATTCCTATCCCTGGGTTGGAAGTTCGCGATGGCCTGTCTGCGATAAACGGATCGAACCTGATCTGTGGAACCGGTTGTCTCACCTTATATGATGCCGAGCGTTGGCTGAAACAGGCTGAAATCGCTGCCGCGATGTCGCTTGAAGCCCTCCTGGCAAATATGAAACCCTATGACAAACGTCTTCACCAGTTAAGGGGTTTCCGTGGGGCGGTAACCAGTGCGGGAAATATTCGTAAAGTACTGGATGGTTCTGACCTTGTTACCGGTAAAATGAAGGTGAAGGTACAGGATGCTTACAGTATGCGTTCGTCACCACAGGTTATAGGTGCAGCACGCGACCAGTTACGCTGGACACGCGAACAATTTGAAATAGAGCTCAACGGGATAGGCGATAATCCCATCTTTGTCCCGGATGATGATGTAGTATTATCAGGTGCAAATTTCCAGGGTACTCCAATTAGTATGCCCCTGGATATGGCAGGTGCGGCGTTAGCTATGGTCAGTGTACTATCGGAACGCAGACTGAACCGCCTTCTTAATCCTGCACTGAGTGTTGGTTTACCCGCTTTCCTGACTAAGGGCGCCGGGATGTTCTCAGGGCATATGCTCAGCCAGTACACAGCAGACATGCTGATTGTTGAACAACGGTTATTGTCCAACCCGGCATGTGTTCAATCCATTCCCGCAGCTGCTGACCAGGAAGATTTTGTCAGTATGGGATGGAATACAGCACTGAAATCAGCCCAGATTCTCGAAAATGCATATGGTGTTCTAGGTATTGAATTTATTGCCGCCGCCCAAGGGCTGGATTTCCGTGACTTTAAGCCCGGGAAAGGCACACAGGCCGCACATAAGGCAGTCAGGGAAGTTGTGGAACATCTAGATATTGACAGACCACTGTTCACCGATCACAACAACATGAAACAGGCGGTGAAAGAACTTAAGGTTCTCGAGTCCGTAGAAAACGAGATTGGTGAGCTCTACTTTTATTAATAACAGAAGTTCATGACGCTTCTTATATATCCCGGGATTATGAATATCCCGGGATTATTATTTATATTCAACTTGATTTATAACTCAGGTCAGGATTTATTATATGCAGAAAAACCAGGAAAGAATCCTTTTTACCGGCGCCGATGTATGGGTAAATCGGGCGAATCTCAATTCATCTCCCCATGATATTCTTGTTGTTGACGGGAAAATCGAAATGGTTGAAACTTCCGGGAATATCGCGCACGATCCGCCTGCAGGCACCAGGATTATAAAGCTAAATGGTGGATTGTTGATGCCGCCATTTTTTGATGGTCACATCCATATCGAGCAGGGTGGACGTTTACTGAGAAACCTGCAGCTCCTGGAAATTGAAAATCCACATGAGGTATTAAATCTGCTTACCGATGCTGAGCCCAATGACGATGAATGGTTAATAGCTATTGGTTTACATGAAAACGCCTGGCCGACTATAGAAGATATCAACAGGGCAACAGCAGATAAGCCTGTCCTGATTTATACCAGGGATTATCACAGTGCCATTCTGAATAAAGTCGGGATAGATAAAATTGGATTAACAGCAGAGTCAGAATTACCCGATGGAGGATGGCAGGAGCTTGATGAGAGAGGGAATCCACTTGGAATACTGCGAGAAAATGCGGTTACCTGGACAGAAAACCGGATGCCGGCAAGGACAGCGGAAGATAGATACAGGAACATAACACAGGCGCTGGATTACCTGGCAAAATTTGGCATAATGGGCGGATCTGACGCCGGGAAAGTTGATGATTGGCCAATATTTGAAAAGCTTTCTCAAAAAGAAAATTTTCCCTGGCGTATTGAGTGCTGGGTGAGGTGTCTTGAAATTAACGAGTTTTGCATTAACCAGGAAAAATATATCAGTGACAATCTCCGTAGAAATAGAATTAAACTGTTCATGGATGGTGCTCTTGGCAGTCGAACAGCATGGATGAACGAACCTTACACTGACAAGCCTGACCTGAATCCCGGTCCCGTGCCTGATTTAGATAAATTGGAATCTTTTACAAAAAACGCTTCTGATGACGGTTGGGCTTTCGCGGTTCACGCCATTGGCGATTCATCCGTCGATTTCACACTAAAACTTCTATCTGAATTTTCTAAATCCGATACTCCAAACAGGATTGAACACGTTCAGCATGTATCTCCAAATTGCCTTGAAAGAAAAGAATGGGATCACATTATTCCTTCAATCCAGCCGCTGCACCGCCTGGAAGATGAGGCTATGCTGGAGAAGAGGGTAGGGAAGGAACGAGCGCAGTTATCGTATCCCGGTAGATCCATGCTGAGAAAAAACCGTCCCATCGCGTTTGGAAGTGACTGGCCGATTGTTTCACCGAATCCATTTAAAAACATAAAAGCGGCAATATCACCACGGGATAATAATGGTATGCCGGGTGAGGAATTTTCCATAAGGGAAGCTGTTGCGGCAATTACATATGGATCGGCAGTTGCAGCAGGATTCAACAATTTGGGAAAGATTCAAAAAGGATACAGTGCTGATTTTATCTGGTTGGCTGAAAACCCGGAAGATTCGATAGATGCCTGGGCCAGCAGCAAAGTTTCAAAGGTATGGAAAGAGGGAAGTCAAATTTTAAATCTCAAGTGATTTCAAATAGAATTGCCCCCTTATCTACTGCTTCACCCGGTTTGACATTGATTTTACTTACTTTGCCGCACTTGGGTGACTTTATCTCATTTTCCATTTTCATGGCTTCCATAATTACAACACCCTGGTCTTTGCAAACCTCATCACCTTCACTAACCAGGTTTTTAACTATAAGACCCGGCATTGGGGCTTTCACCTGGCTTTCACCAGTGCCGGCATCGGATGCCTGGATGAATTTTTTTAAATAGGCTTCACGTGATGAGACAACTTCTAAAGAGAAATCATATCCACCAGAATGTACCCGAAAACCTCCGGGGTTGCCGTCTTCGATACACATCAGTTCGCTTTTACCATCAAGCAGTAATGAATAAAGATCCGGCTCTCTTTCTTTGATAATATTCAGAGATTTTTTTTCGCCATTTATAAATACTGAGTCAGTTCCTTCTTCAAAACTAATCTCATATGAATGATCGTTAACGTTAACCTGGTAGCTGTTATGTTCATTGATATTATTATTGTTCATTTTAGGGCTGACTCCCTGCCTTTTAATTTCCAGGCACTCTGTCGATGATTATTCAAATAATTGTGATTTGAATTTGAAACATTTGCGGTAGTATTTCCAGACATCGAATGCCGCTTCCAGGCTGCAGCAAGTGCGGCGATTTCCTCATACTCTTTTTCTTCTTCGCGTATTACTTCAAGGTCAAATTCTCTCTCAACAAACGAGGTGTCAAAATCACCTTTCTGAAACGCTTCATTATTCATCACGAACAATCCGAATGGAATAGTTGTCCTCACACCTGTTATGTGGTATTCTTTTAGAGCCCTTTTCATCCTGCGGATAGCGTCATCCCTTGTATTATCCCAGGCAATCAGCTTGCTTATCATTGGATCATAATGAATGCTTATTTCATCATCTTCACTGATTCCACTGTCTTCACGTATTCCGAAACCATCCGGTGGTTTATGGTAACGGATTTTACCTGTAATGGGCAGGAAATTATTCAAAGTGTCTTCACTGTATATTCTTACTTCGATGGCATGACCATTTATCTTGATGTCATCCTGGGTAAAGGGAAGCTTATCACCTGCCGCTGTTTTTATCTGCAGCTTGCATAAATCTATCTGGGTTACCATCTCGGTTACCGGATGTTCAACCTGGAGACGGGTATTCATTTCGAGGAAATAGAAATTTCTATCCTGGTCAACGAGGAATTCAACAGTCCCCGCGTTCCTGTAACCGCATGCTTTTGCTGCTGCAACGGCTGCTTCACCCATTTTCTCACGTAATTCCGGGGTAACGATCGGGCTTGGAGACTCTTCAACAACCTTCTGGTGACGTCTTTGAATTGAACATTCGCGTTCACCGATATGGATTGTATTGCCATAGTTGTCAGCGAATACCTGGAATTCGATATGCCTGGGTCGTTCAATGTATTTTTCCAGGTAAACTATCGGGCTTCCGAATGCCATCTGGGATTCCCGTGCTGCCGATTCCAGAGCACTTTCAAGATCTTCGGCTTTATTGACTACCCTCATACCTTTACCGCCACCTCCCATGGCTGCTTTTATCAGTACTGGGAAACCTATTTCATCGGCAAACTTTACAGCATCTTTAACGTCGTCAATCCCTTCAGGTGTTCCCGGAACAACAGGCACACCCGCTTTCATCATAATGGCACGTGCTTCGGTCTTTGATCCCATTGATGCTATAGCTTTGGGAGGAGGACCTATCCAGACTAACCCGGCGTCAGTAACGGCTTTAGCGAAATCTGCATTCTCAGATAAAAATCCGTATCCGGGGTGGATCGCTTCAGCGCCGCTTTTTTTAGCGACATCAATGATTTTATCGCCTTTGAGATAACTTTCCGTTGCCGGAGCAGGTCCGATCTCAAATGCTTCATCAGCAAGTAATACATGTTGGGCAGTTCTATCAGCTTCAGAAAAAACCGCCACAGAACATATTCCCAGTTCCCGACACGCTCTTATAACCCTGATAGCTATTTCACCACGATTTGCGACTAGAATCTTCTCAAACAATTATTACTCCAAAATATTAATTGGATATTCCAGGGATATATTTACTGTCCAAATATAATAAAGAACATATGTGAGTTACTCATGAATTTAATATTCTGGTTTTAGTATTTGTTTATCTAAAACATCCGCAAAAAATAAGGAAAGCTTTATACGCTTTCCTTTGTAGCAGCGTTTAAATAAATCCAACTCTGAATCAACAAAAAGTTCCTGATCAACCACCACGTGCTTTAGTTAATAATTCATCAACTGCCTGTGTTAGTTCCTGGAAATCTGGTGGTTTATCCATATACCTGTCAATCCGTAAATCTTTCATTGTGTCTCTAACAACATTATCGATGAATCCGGATAATACAATGATCCGGGTTCCACTGAGTTCGGTCTGTTCCCTTAGCATGGAGGCAATTCTCATTCCGTCAGTGCCCGGCATATGAAGATCGAGAATGATTAGATCCGGTTTATACTTCATCAGCATCATACCGGCTTCTGCAATATCCGGGGTTCCCAGCACTTTTCTGTCTTCCCGTTCGAGGAAAGGCACAAGTGCCTTGATAATCATCGGATCGTCATCAATGACTAGGATAGTAGGCGGTGTAATTGCCTGTTTCCAGTCGTCACGAACTTCAAAACCATGTTCCGTACAAAAACGCACTAATTCCTCAGCATGAACACGATAATGACCACCGGGTGTTGTTCCTGCTTTTAGCTGTCCGCGTTTAATCCAGTTTGCCACTGTCTCAGGAGTAACCTGAGCATGAACGGCTATATCGCCTGTAGTAAACCAGACTTGCGGTGCATGAGATTTTGATGATGACATAATCTGACCTTATTAGTGAACAGTTACAATGTCGTTAGTACATTATTAATATGCAACCCTAAAAACTTAAAAGCCAAAAATTACCAAACTATTTGAGAGCCTTTATTGCTGGTAAAGACATCAGCCCTCTAAGCGTTCATATCAGACCATTTTTTAGCCATCTTCGCGAATATAACCAGTGCAATGACAGCAATAATTCCGATAACCGCAAAAGGTATCCAGACATAGTATTGAGGATGATATGTATCCCATAAGAGTTTAGTCGCATCCACAGCGTTGAGTCCGGTCACTTCCTGCAATTTCAAGAATGATTCAGTGCGTGGAACACCTAGTAAGTCCGTGAGTTTCCCGGCGCCTCCCGTCCAGGTAATACCGTCACCCATCTTGGTATGCTGGACAAGATATTTTTGCGCCAGAACAGCTTTTTCACCCCATTCACCGTATATAAATCCAGCCATCGACGAACCGACATATCCACCAATTCCTACAGGGATATTCACGTATCCAAGATATAGTCCCTTTTTACCGGGAGGTGCGATCAGTCCCAGGTATTCATTTTTCTTAGGTCCTGTGAGCATTTCACCCAGTGAGAAGAAGATAACGCCCAGCAGGAAGATTCCACCTATATTTGTGAAACCGGCAACCAGGATGCCGAATGTAGCTACGGACATTCCGATTACCATTGACTCAAGTGTTCGGAGTTTTCGAACCAGCCAGGAGACAGGAATCATCAGGAGAATAATCAGGCCGGCATTAAGGTTCAGCAGGTATTCCTGCGGAACCTGTGGACCTCGATCCGTTGCAATTACCCATCCTTCCGGAATGAAGGGGATTTTTGCGAAAAACCCCGCAACATCAGTACTATCATTCCAGTCTGTCAGGAAATTCGGATGTAAATCCCAGAGTTGGTACATCATTAACCAGAAGCAGGACATGATAAGCAGCCAGCTTATCAACCTCGGTTCAAATATATTTTTGATAGTCCTGGCAAATACCTGCAACGGGTTTTCAGTTTTATCGGCACCCGATTGAAAGTCCTTGAACGTAAACAGCATCAGGTAATTCAGGGATGTAATTATCGCTGAAGCGATAAACAGGTGACGCCATGAATATTCGTGCCTGAGATAACCGGCAAGGAAAGGACCAGCGAAGGCGCCAATGTTGACAACCCAGTAGAAGATGCCCCAACCTACAGAAGAATTTTTCTTTGTCAGGTTTTGTGCCAGAGAACCCTGCAGACTTGGTTTGAAGAATGCCGTACCTGTCGCGAGTATCATCACTCCGAAGAAGAATCCCCAGAAGGTTCTCATGTATGCCATCAACAGATAACCGATGATGTTCATCGTTACAGAGAAAGCCAGGGTTTTCTTATAGCCATAACGGTCTGCATAACCGCCCGTAAACATCGGCAGCACTGACTGGAAAATAAACCACCAGCCGTAAATCTGCCCTTTCTGGACGGCCGTAAAATGTAATCCGCCAGGATCATCAGCCTGCATGATATAGACAGCGACTACGCTTCGAACGGCGAAATAGGCCATCCTTTCCCACATTTCGATACCGTTCAACATCCAGTATCCCCATGGGAATCCGAAAAGCCAGATACCTTTTCGGCCGTTTGGATTGGGTAGGGTGGAAGTGGAATTACTCACGTGCACGCATCCTCTCTATCCTTCAAGGAGTAACATTTATAATTATTTGTATCAGGAATTACATAAACAAATGCGATATAAAATCTCAATAGTATACCGCTAAGTCTATTTCTCAATGAATTTGCTATTTTACGTTTTTCTCAGGATTGAATCAAGTGATTCATCTATTTTTAGGTTCGATTATCTATAAATGCTTCAAAATCTTTTCTCTGTCAGGATTTATTGAGATTAGCTAAAGAATAAGAATTACGCTCTGAACATATAGTTACAATTTTTAAATAATCACACTTAATTTTTAGCTAATTGTACGTAATCGCTTGCCACAATATAATCAAATCAATAGTTTGTATAGACAAATCTTTCAACGGGGGTGAATCATGAAGAAACCATTGTGCATCTTGATATACTTGATTCTCCTAAGTTTTTCCAGTTATGCCCAGGTTGAATTTATCGAACATCAGTTTGGGGGCGAGATAAGTACGCCTTGGGGTTTATGTGTAGCTGATTTTGATAATGATGGTGATTATGACGTTGCTGTAGCGGGGTATGGTGGATACGTTTATGTCTATGAACAGGCTGAAGAGGGCACCTTTACTGCCCATCTTATTGGGGATAATAGTACCTGTGATGTTACAATATACAACGGTGATATTGATGGAGATGGTGACCAGGATATAGTTGGTACGACAGTTTGTACAAGTATCCTTGTCTGGTGGGAAAACGAGGGTGAATTCGAATTTACAGAACATGTGATTGGTGAAAACGTTCCTCAATTACTACAGATTTCGCTGGTAGATATTGATTTGGATGGTGACCTTGATATCATAACTCCCTTGCATAATTATGAACCCTATATTCATGAAATTCGTATCTGGTTCAACGACGGAGAAGGTCAATTCTTCTATGAGATTATTGCTGAAGAGGTAAATGCATGGGGAATAGAAGCTGCCGATTTAAATCAGGACGGGAATATAGATATTCTATATACTGATTATTTTGCTGAAAACATTTTCTGGTTGGAGCAAACGGAAGATTTCGAATTTGTACATCATGAAATCGAGGCAAATTTAAATCATGCCTTCGATATGGTCGTTGATGACCTGGATCATGATGGCGATCTTGACATAGCTGCAGCAGGATATAGCAGTTCACCTATTAAGTGGTATGAAAATGATGGCAATCAACTATTTACTGAACATTTATTAAATCTGGACAACAGTTACACGCATCTTACATTGGCTGATATCAATCTTGATGGGAGATTGGATATTATTGCCAGTTCCAGTGGTGGTGGGGTAAACTTGATATTATTTCTGAATACACCTGAGGGTGTATTCGAGGAACATATTATCGATGCTAACAATGGAGAGCTTCCTCACGAATCATTGGATTTTGATTTTGACGGAGATGTTGATATTGTCCAAGGTAAAACATACTTAATTTCATGGTGGGAAAATCAAGCAACTCCAGATTTCCCAATTCCCTTCGATCTTGTTGAGCCACATGATGAATCAATGCTTAATGAAATGCCGGTAACTCTTCAATGGACCTCAGCACATCACCCAATCGTGATTGACAGTATCACATACCAGGTACAGCTGAGCAGGTACGAAGATTTTCATGCCATACATTACTATGATGCTGGAATTGATACATTATTCCTGCTGGACAACTTGTTATCTGATACTGAATACTGGTGGAGGATCAGGGCAATTAACCAGAGAACGTTATTATCCCGGTATTCAAACCAGGAATGGTCGTTTATAACTCCATTTTTCAACGCTGTAGATCCAGGTCTATCAGGTGGTATTCTACCCCACAATTTTCAACTGACAACTTTTCCAAATCCGTTCAATGCTACCCTTAACCTTACTGTTGGTCTGCCTTCTTCTTCACAGTTGGAGATTGAGATATTTAACCTATATGGTCAAATGGTATCACAGGTTATAGATGGTCATTATGGAGAGGGACTTCATGATTTCACGTTCGATATGACAGGACATCCTAGCGGAATTTATTTTATCCAGGCAACTATTTCTGGAGATATGAATGAAATCCGAAAAGTTGTATTATTGAAATAGCTTTTCTGAGAACAAACACCCGGTATTTAACCGGGTGTTTGTTTATAAGTCACTGGATTCCAGCTTTCGCTGGAATGACACCTCTTAATCAATCTCTATACAGAATTATACATCTAGTGACATCATGTATTCGTGCATGGCACGGAATGCTTTTTTACCGGCACCCATCGCCAGGATAACCGTCGCCGCACCAATTACAATATCACCGCCTGCGTAAACACCTGGCATTGATGTCAAGCATGTATCATCGTCAGCGATAATATTGCCCCATTTATTCAGATCCAGATCGGGGGTGGCGGCTGTCAGGAGTGGATTCGCGCCGTTACCGATTGAAACAATTACCGTGTCAACATCAACGTCATATTCAGAGCCTTCAACAGGAACAGGACGACGACGTCCGGAAGCATCCGGTTCACCGAGTTCCATCTTGATACAGGTCATGCTCTTTACACGACCGTTTTCATCGCCATTAATCTTGATAGGATTCTGGAGAAGACGGAAATCGATTCCCTCTTCCTTGGCATGGTGAATCTCTTCATTACGCGCAGGCATCTCAACTTCACTGCGACGATATACCAGGTAAACATTATCCGCACCAAGCCTCAGCGCTGTACGAGCCGAGTCCATGGCAACATTACCGCCACCAATTACCGCTACATTTTTACTGCGAATGATCGGGGTGTCGTAATTCGGGAAATCATAAGCACGCATCAGGTTAGATCGGGTCAGGTATTCGTTTGCTGAATATACACCTATAAGGTTCTCACCGGGAATATTCATGAAATAGGGTAGACCGGCACCAACACCGACAAATATGGAATGATAACCTTCTTCCTCGAAAAGCTCTTCAAGTGTCAAATATTTACCGATAACGGCATTATAGACAATCTTTACACCAAGCTT
>JANQEY010000002.1 GCA_028278125.1 bacterium
ATTTTGTAAGAAAGGCAACCTATCGATATTCTAAAGGAATATAAAATGCCAGGACAATTATTTTGCCAACATTGGCGTTACACTATTCGCTAGCGTTTAGATCTCCCGATAATTCCTGAGAATGTCTTACCTGGTGCCTATTACATTGGCGTAATTCTAGATATATCAGATAATTCTTCACTCAACAATAGCTCTGATGGACAAGATGCGAGTAAGATAACCATAACCACAGAAAATATACCTCCAACTCCAAATCCTATGACCTGGGCTGGCGAACCATATCCTATCAGTACGTCAGCTATGCACATGACAGCGTCAAATGCATCAGATCCCTCGACACCCGTAAGATACTTTTTTGATTTTGTCGGAAGCCCGACTGGAGGTAGCGGTGGTTCAGATTCGAGTTGGCAGACTTCGACACCCTATGTTGATTATAATCTTCAACCTAACCATCAATACGGGTATCAAGTTCGGGCACGAGACTCTGCCACAAAACCTAATGAAACAAACCCTTCAACAACTATTTATAAATATACTTTATCTTCTTCTCCTAAGGCGGAACCATTTTCTGATATAACAGAAACCAGCATCAGAGCTGTTTGGTCCCCCAATAGTAACAGAATCGGCACAGAATATCTTTGTGAAAATGTCACTAATAGGACAGATTCCGGTTGGATAACTATTACTCACTGGGATAGTAAAGGCTTAACGTGTGGGGAATCATATTTCTATAGAGTAAAATCAAGAAACGGTGACGGTGTTGAGTCAGTTCCCACGGATTTAGGGATTCAATCTACCGAGGCGTGTCTTGATCCCCCTGTAATAAACCCCGTTGGCAATGCCAGTGTAGTTGAAGGCACGGCATACACAGGCCCGACACCTACTCTGTCTGATGGGACTTTGCCGGTATCCTGGTCTCTGGTGACTCCTCCAAGCGGTATGACAATAGACAGCGGTACTGGCGTGGTGACCTGGCCAAAACCAACAGCAAACGGCAGCCCACATACCATCACTATTAAGGCTACCAATACTGCGGGATCAGATGTTGAGGACTGGCAATTAACAGTGAATCCGATGATAGGTGTTCTTTCAGTTAAGCCATCAGATGGATTGATCACTTCCGGAGCCAAGGGCGGTCCGTTTATACCATTAAATAAGGCCTATACACTTGAAAACACTGGGGGTGGCTCTATTGACTGGGTCGTCTCAAATACGGCAAGTTGGGTGAGTCTCTCACCCTCAAGTGGTTCTCTTGCATCTGGAGCTGCTGCCACCATTAGTGTCTCCATTAATAGCAACGCTGACGGCCTTAATCCCGGTGGTTACGATGACCAAGTCAGTTTTGCGAACACAACCAATGGAAACGGGGATACAACGAGACTAGTGAGATTAACTGTAATAGCTCACACCTATACCATAACAGCCACTGCAGGATCTCACGGTACGATTTCTCCTTCTGGAACAATAACGGTAAGCCATGGTTCTGATCAGGCATTCACCATAAATCCCGATCCCAATTATCACATAGCTGAGGTCTTAGTAGATGGTTCATCTGTCGGAGCGGTATCTTCATATACATTTGCCAATGTAACAGCTAACCATAAAATAGAGACTATTTTTGAAATTGGAAATCAGCCACCAACAGCCAATGCAGGCTCAGATGCTACTTTCGAGGAGGGAAGTACCATCATGCTTGATGGCAATCAATCCTCTGATCCGGATGATGGTATTAAGTCATTTTTATGGAATCAGATTGGAGGGTCGCCTGTAATTTTATCGGATGTATCAGCTCCCATGCCAACCTTTGTGACGCCTCCAGTTAGCGAGAGTGAAATTATACTAACTTTTAAACTCACCGTTCAGGATAATGCAGGGCAAACGGACAGCGATGAGGTCTCAATAAATATTGTTGATAATGGAATTACCGGTTTTCCAGATGACGTGACAACTTTTATATCATCCACCGGAAAGACAATGGGTATTAAAGATGATAGTGGTGGTAATTGCGTAAGCATAGAGCCTATCGATCCTTCCACGATAACCGATTCTACAAATAAACCGATTGATATAACTTATGGGCTGATTGATTTCCAAATAAAAGTCAATACAAATGGAGGCGTTTCAAAGATAACATTCTATCTCGATGAACCTGCACCGATTGATCACAAGTGGTACAAATACGATTCCAAAAAAGGTTGGTATGATTTTAGCAATTTTGCAGTTTTTAATAGTACGAGGGACCAGATAACACTTACTTTAGTTGATGGTGGAGACGGAGATGGTGACACGATAGCAAATGGCATGATTGTGGACCCATCAGGACTTGGTTTACGTTCACCTGGTGGGATAAATGACCCCTCTAGCGATGGGGGAGGTGGAGGAGGTGGTGGATGTTTCATAACTTCCGCAAGTCTTAATATTTACTAAATAGCGAAGCACAAAATCTAAGAGTTGGATTAAAGATAAACGAAAGGAGAAAATTCCAAAGGCATAGCAATACTCCTGTTCCTTTTCAATTAATCGTACCTTTGCCTTGTTCCCTTGATAAGCGTTTAAGCCGATTCTTTCATACCTTTCAGTTACTGGTGAAACTGGAAATAGGTGCACACCGTCTAGGAGCAACTTCTCATTCTCATATACCGTGCCCGTTTTCTATCCAATAGAATAGACTCTGCAATCTCGGCAACCTGCAAAGACCTGCCGACGAAGCTGAGGCCGAAGGAGGCAGGAGGGTTTTGGTCTGGCGCATGAGCCTGTATGAGCGTTGAAAGAGGGGTAGCACCCTCTGACATGATGCAAGACGTCATGCCGAAGCAGGTAACTCCTGTTCCGGGCAAAGGGGCTCTCGGCACATGGCGATAATGAAAGGGAACCATCGCAGGACACAGCGCCTGGTAAAGATGACAAACAAA
>JANQEY010000039.1 GCA_028278125.1 bacterium
ATGAAGTCCCAGCCGGCGTTTAGGTAGGTGTTGATGTTTTGCATTTCGGCGGTTGGTAGTTTTCTCCCATCGTTACTCCAGGTTTGGCCTGAGGTTTGGAAGTCCCAGAAGCAACGGTCTATGTCTGCTTCACCGTCTCCGGAGAAACCGCCGTGGTCGTCGGTACCGATGACGAAGCCCGTGCTGTAACAGTTCGCTATCACTGTCTCGGTTGTGCTGTTGCCTACGAAACCACCGACCTTGGATTCGCCGGTGACGTCACCGATGCTGTAGCAGTCGACGATGACACCATCGGATTTAAGGTAGCCGATAAAACCGCCGCCCTCTTGTTGGCAGGTCACCGGACCACCACTGTAGCTACGCGTAATAGTGCCGGAATTGTGTCCGACAAAACCACCAACCCAGGATTCACCGTCAACGGCTCCAGTACTGGAGCATTGGCTAACATCGCCTGAGTTGATACCTACTAGACCACCAATGTAGTTCTCCTCACCACTTACTAGCCCGCTGCTCCATGAATTGAAGATAGTCCCACTATTTCCAGCCGCCAACCCTCCGGCAAGACGGCTACTGAAGACCGGGCCGGTGCTGAAGCTGTTTATAATGTGACCATTGTAGCTGGAATTCCAGCCGACCAATCCTCCGGCAAATCCATAGTAATTTGCATGTACCGGTATAAAAAAACCACTGCAAGTTACAGCACAGTCACTTTGGCATGTAACAATATCAGCTCGATTGGTACCTATGAGTCCTCCTACTGTATCCGAGGTGGCTAAAACGGTTCCCGCGCTGGAACAGCTCTCGGCGTGATTGTAGTTTATCCCTGCCAAGGCCCCAACCCTTCTGGCGCCGACAAATGATCCTGAGCAGTAAACGTTTTCGATAGAGCCATAGTTCTGGGCCACGAGACCCGCTACATATTCACCGGTACCGAGGATATTGGCATCTTCTATGCTTAGTTCCATTACAGCCGCCCGGTCTCCCAGGGTTCTGAACAGGCCCAGAGAAGCTTCTCCGTTTATGGATAAATTACGCAATTCCTGCCCGTTACCGTCGAAGCCGGCGTTAAACCAGGGGATAGCTGCATGATGCCATTGAATACCCTGGAGATCCAGGGAGGTTTCGAGTCGGTAAAAAGCCAAGGGACGTCGCCAAATAGCACCCAGTTCCCGCGCATCTGTAATCAAGTAGGGATTGGCCGCCGTTCCCTGCCCGGTCATCTCCGGAGACCCGGGACCGTCAAAGACACTTAACCGGGGGTACCCACCGGTTTCGGGCATGTACCAGAAATCCGAGGTACCGTTGGCACTCTCACCGGCAAAATCCCACCTCGCGGTTAGATAGGTATTGATGTCCTGCATCTGTGAGGTGGATAATCCCTGGCCGGCATAGCCGGCCTCGTGTCCGGAGGTCTGTACATCCCAATAACTACCGGTTGCACTGGAATCCTTGTCGCCGACCAGGCCATTTGATCCATAAATGTTATGTACCGGCCCGGTGGCGTAGCAATTCGTGAGTTTTCCCTTCAGTCCAACCAAACCGCCAGAATCATACCCTCCGTAGATCACGCAGGTACTATAACAGTTCTGGACTGCTCCACCTTCCCCAGCCAAACCACCGACAGAGTTGTCACCATGTACTTCACCTGCACTGAAGCAAGCTGCCAGGTAGCCCTTATTGCTCCCAACCAAGCCACCGACATCCTCTAATCCCCGCACTCGGCCCGAAGTGGATGAATACAGAATTTGCCCGCGGTTCACACCTACCATTGCACCTACATGGTTTCCCAATCCTTCAATATCCACATTTTCCAATCGCAAATTCAAGATAGTTGTTTCTTCGCCGGTACGACCGAACAAGCCCAGGTAGTCGGCTCCACGCATAGTAACATTGGAAACTACGTGGCCATTACCGCGAAAGATGGCGAAATAGCTTGGGAAAATCGCCTGCGTCCAGGTGTACCCCGTAAGGTCGATATCCGCGATCAAGGCGTAGTACTTGGTCTCCCACAGGGAACTGGACTTACTAATCTTGTAGAGTTGGTCGGCGCTGGCTAGCTGATAGGGATCTTCATATGTACCCTGGCCGTCCAGCCAGTCCATGGTCGGAACGGGAACGGCCTGCCCTGGTGTCTCCTCCCAGATTAGACGCGGGTAATCCTGCCCTGGATCCAAGACCCAGTTGGGATCCCGATGGAATCCCTGCAGTCCCAGCCACTGGGGATCCATACTCTCGGCACGGGTTAGGCCCGCACCACCAATACTGTAGATCACACCTGAACTTTCCATATCCCAGAAACCGCCGTCGATACCTCCCGCATCGCTTCCTGCAAATCCACCAATAAAATCATTGCCGCTAACCGCCCCAATACAATAACTTTGCTTGACAACACCACTATTTCGACCTACTAATCCACCAATAGTGCTTAGACCGGTCACAGTACTATTGCTGTAACAATTTGTAATAGTCCCATCGTCATTGAGCCCTACCAAACCGCCGACAACTCGGTCGCCTTTCGTAAGGCCATCACTGTAGCAGCGAAAAATGCCACCCCAATTAATCCCAACAAGACCACCTGTATAAATTCTCTTACCATCCACAACACCATCATAAAAGCTATCGACGATCTCACCGGAATTGCTCCCTGTCAGACCACCGGCTTGGCTTGTTGAATAATAGTTGGAGTCTCCAATAAAAACCGAACTGCGACTCCAACACCGCGTCATATGGCAACTACTCGATCCTATCAGGCCACCGACCAAAGTCAAACCACTGACGGGACCAGTACTGGAACTCTGTATCACCCGGGCAGGATAAAAACAGCCACCCGCAAGACCGCCAACTTTGTTCGATCCGCCTATCTCACCTGCATTTTCACACTCGCTAATATCACTCTTGGTCCTGCCAACCACTCCGCCGACATAGTCTGAACCAGAAACATCCGCACTGTTGACACAACGCAGCAAACTGATATAGCTTGTCCCTGCTAATCCACCGACATAATCCAAACCCTGCACTTCTCCCCCTACCTGGCAGTCGGTTATGGTGCCGTAATTCCTTCCCACCAGCCCCCCCGTATAATTGTTCCCAACTACAGTTCCCGTAACCTGGCATTGGCTGATTTGACCTTCACTTTCACCCACTAAGGCGCCCACAAGACCTCCGTAGTTGGTATAGCCTTGTGCCATCAAGGTAGGGAATTCTTCATTACCCAGCATCTGAATATCCTGATTCCCATTCGCCTTATAGGAATCGCTTTTTCTCAAGTGAACAGCCTGCACATCGGCATCCTCTAATTTCAGACGACGAACGATGCCCTGCGGACCTAGCTTGCCAATAAGGCCGATATAGTCATAGCCTCTGATGGTTAGACCACGAATCACATGCCCTCTGCCATCCAGGGAACCGTTAAAGGGAGGTTTTTGATGGGCATAACCAAAATCAGCCCAAAACATGAAAGGTGCAATAACGGCCCATTCGAAACTATACGCAGACAGATCGATATCCGCGGTCAGTATAAAATGCCGATCGTAATCATTCGGCTCCTTGCCCAACTCGATCAAATCCTGGGCCGTAGCAATATGATAGGGATCTTCAGCCGTACCGCTACCACCGGGATAGGTCCAGGGAGTATCAATACGGGTACGACCCTGGCCCAGAAGGGTCGCGACAAGGCTGACGAGAATCAATATAACAGCAGACATCCGAGATTGCATATGACACTCCCTCGACTTGGCAAACCACCGCTTATTCTGTTATTAGGACGTTTTATACTCTTATGGGTTGATTTTACTATAATCGTTGAGATAGATCAACCTAAGACTAACAGTAAGTTATCATGGGTCTACTAAGTCACGCGTAAAGCCAGAGGAAAACGCCAGGTATGCAGGTTGATCTATTAATAATTAAATACAGCCCATACCCCTCTAAGCTTACGTTTAATTTGAATACTATTACGAACTTAAGCAAATCCAGAGGATCGTAGTTTGATCTTCTTAAACAGCCCATTTTAGGGTCGAAATGTTGACCCCAAGAACCCAAAAGAACTTGAAGTTAACACACCACCATGCAAATAAGCAACTTACCCAGCTACTTACCTTGTTCCAACCTGGGAGTCAACTTCTTCCTGTACCACCTCCGACACTGGTAAAGTATATGTCTTGTTGGGTTCATTGGATATAGTTATTTGGCCTAGATAAGCTTGCTTTTCATCATTTTTGTTTAAGGACCAAGCGTGGTAGGTGCCTGGGGCAGCCTTCACAGAATACACAAATGGTTTCATTTTAGTTGAGTCATTTAGATTCAACACAAACAAAGGAATCTGTGATTCTTTTTTGAAGTACAAGCCTAGCCTCCTACCTATCTTAACCTTAAATAGATTTGATAATACAACATTTATATTAAATAAATCTTCAGGATTGATTGTAATATCTGTTTCTTTGGAGATATTAATACTATTTCTTCTAATCGTTGATACATAAAAAAGTGCTGGCTCCTTTTCTTCAGTTAATACTTGAAGTAACAACTCCCCCCCCTTTGGATCCAAATTCCCATTACCAATAGTCACAGTCTCTATTGACGGTAATAACGTTGTTGAAAATTTATGCATTTTCTCACCAATGCAATAATTAGCAAAAACTAATAGAGCTGAATCATCTCCTAGTCTTGGCAAAAACCTAATATTATTTATCGTTAACGAACTACTTCGCGTCCCACGTTCCCTGTCTTTTTTTACTTTATTGTCAGATATCAACATATCTACATTCGTTGGACCCACCATAAAAAGATTATTAATGTTATCTGGTCTTTTTAGGTTATTCTCTAGTATTTCGCCAACACTATGAACAAACTCGGCCCCAATTGGTTCCTCTGAAGCCCTATCAATTACAACTATTTGTATTACCCCAAACTGGTCTTCAGCAGATAAATGTTCAATTGCAGTCCAATCAAAAACTATTTGTCGTTCCGCTGTAGCCCAAACAAGGCAAGGGCGTAACTTGCCAACCAACAAGTCTTCCTTTACCATTTTTCTTGGCACAACCTCCTCAATCATATCAGAAACATATATTAAATCCTTTTTTAGTGTTTTTTTGTATATATTTTTTGGCACCCCTTTTCCCACAGAGTACGCCACACATCGATTATTACCTAAAATATACGTACGCGTTAATATTGTCCCATCCTTTAGAACATTCTTTGCATAATATGTGTCTCTACTGGGTTTTCTCTGCTCACTTAAACCAGGCAATCCACTAGAATATTTCCTCTGCAGCAGAACTGTATTGCTATTAAGCCTCTTTATATCTGACAGTGACATACCAAGAACCATCTCAGGTGACACAAATGTACTTATTGTACTCTCATCACCGTAATCCAATCTTTTAAGCTTATCCACCTTTAATTCAGAATTAAGATCTAATGATAACAGAGCTATTGTTATTAATGTATTAATAATCATATTAACCCCTTTTGTTTTCAGTACGGACGTGTGTCAATTTTTATGATTTGACCATCATTATCGAATACAATTACAAGATAGTGCTGCCTAGAGGGAATAAACTTATTCTCGAATCCCAGATAGTAAACAACTGAACTCCACCCATCTAGTAGCGTACTTCCTTTTCGGCGTATACTATCGCTTTCTGAGTCACCAAGCAATTCTATTACTTGCTTCCTTGAATTAATGCTGTTTGCCTTAATCTTAGTTTTCAAGTCTTCCAGCATACGATATCTTATATTGTTAAATCCACTGTACTTGACACTTTTCCAGATTTCTGAATCAAATTTGGATTCACGCATACTAAATAATCTAATTATGATTATCGCAATAAACAGTACCAACACAAAGAGCACTAAACCATTCTTTGTTCTATTCTTCTTCATATATCTCGGTCCAGTTAGATCGCAAAACCATATAATTATCACTTTCCCATATATACAATTCACCAGATTCAAGTTTTTCTAGCAGTATCTGCTTTATTGCTATCCGTGCTATTTCAATTGGCGTTGATTGCTGATAACTCTCTCCAACTGAAATCCCAATGTGATTATTGTGAAGATCCATAACGGTATCAAAAGGCAAACCTTGAGGAGTATCCTCCCAGCGATTAACAAATTCGTGAGCAGTTGTCATCATTAATGCAAAATCAGGACCTAGCAAAGGGTCATACGCCATCATTGCTGCCCAGTAAGAGTGTTGAATTGCATTAGCTCTAATTCCGCTTATACCATCAAGATTTGCTGCGACATCCACTGCTTGTAGAGCATAGACTAAAGCCAATGGATATTGGAAAGGATATAGTGCAAATATATCATGCTCTGAAAAACTTCCTACATCAGGAAAGTCAATAATTATTTTTTTTGTAAAATTAAGGGCTGGAAAACTCAACTCAATAATTTCAATACCTGGG
The DNA here is from genome assembly GCA_028278125.1 of bacterium. Next base: position 6,411 of record JANQEY010000039.1, read on the forward strand.
TCGCTCCTTATAAAATCAAAATCTAATGTATTGTTAGGTGGTGGCGTCAATGAAGAACAAGTCCATATTATAAAATCACTAGGTAGCTGCACATCACCACAGGAAAAATCAACACGTATGCTAAATGGATTGCCAGGCCATACACATACTAAGTTGGATAACTCTCTGTTAAGATAGGGATTCTTACTTCCCTTTACCTTTATCTCTACCACCGTCACCACAACTGAATCTGTAGTCAGTATTTCACCTTTGTCATCCTTGTAATGTAGATCAATGGTAACCTCGCCAGGCTCCACGCCTTCAGCGTATAATGAGAGCTTTTCCGCGGGTATATTTCCAAGCTCAAACTTATAAAATGTGACTTCTGCATTTGGACTGTCAGTGGTTGTAGGACCTATGATAGACCATGGGGTGTCAAAAATGCGGACTTTACCCTCGCTGCCATCTCGTATAGCCAATTCAAAGTAGCCATCCGAAAAACCTGAGGGATTTAGATTGAGTACTAACTCAACCATATCGCCACTTATATCATCATCACCATCCGTTGTCGTATCAGAACAGTCTGGACCACCCCAGTCGTTGTCATCATCATTATTCACCATCAGAATACGACCTGGACTCTTTTCCTCATCTCTTTCGTCTAGATGGTCCATATCCCCACCACTATCGTCAACATCAATATCCAAATCGGGTTTGACGATGACCCTGATCGTGTCAGAATCTGTAAAATCGTATTGATTTCTAAAGGTGATAGGGAATTTATACGTATTACCCCACCATTTGGTCTTATCGGCAGGATCGTCATATATAGCGGCAAATTCCACTTTGACATCATAGTCACCGGGTTTCATTCCCTCAATATAGAAGTCTCTTTTAGGGCCCCTTTTTAGTTCTGTATTGTAGGCCATTGCATCTCTCCACTCATCCAAATCCACCCAATCCAGGTAGTGCACTCTATTGTCGACCATGATGTCACGTCGTTTTGGGTGATAGAATCCAAGTTCGGTCACTGATCCTTGGATATTCTCACCGGGTTCCTGAATAGCATCCCTGCTCTTCCATCGGCTTTCCTGTCCGGATCTAACCCATACAATAAGTCCACCTTCGTCGCCATTGTGGTCGGTCGGGTGTTCAGGATACACGAAGCGAATAGCGGATCCGAGGCCAGCCTCTTCATCATATACACGTGGTTTTAGCATGGATAAGCAAACATTGAAACGTTCGAAAGTTTCTAGGTAATCTGGTGGATCTATAGGTAAACCTTCGTTTTCGTTATCATCCTCCGTAACATCAACTACCAGCGGTTCTTCATTCTTAGACTCAGGATCGTCTTTATGGGTTAACACAATGTCGCCAACAGTCAACTCGAAGGTATGGGTATAGTATTGGAATGTTGCCTTTATCTTTACATCACCAATCCGACTGCTGATATGCTTACCCGTGACTTTAAAGAAGCCGTTCAAGAGTGGCTCAACGGCCCTATAGGTATTATTATCAGCCGGATTAAAATACTGGAGCGGTATAAAAAATTTATCACAGTCTACCTGGATCTCGGTGCCTGGATCCAATTTATACCAACGTAACGGTGTAGATAGATCTTCCGTTTCGAGATGGTCAGGAATGTCGTCAGGTACGATTATGAGTTCTAAATTGCCGTTATCGTCTTCCGCTAGCGTATAGCCTGGTACCAATCTCAAATACTCCGCATCAACGCGACCTTCTGTATTATCATATTCTAGCTTAAGTGTTACATAGGGGACAGACTGTTCAAATCCCGCTTCTTGCCCGTTACCGTTATCAGCAAGGAAACAGTTTTTTATTACATTATTAAATTCATCTGCCGGATAACTTACCCGCAGGTAGGTTGTTTCATCAACGCCGATATAATCTCCATAATCAACCGGATCGGGATCGTTTTCAATATATGGATCATAAGTGCCACTGACATCTGAATGGACAAAGCGGAAACAGCTAAAGAATATTTCGTATTTCTTGTTAACCATTCTTTCATCTTCTTGATGTTCTTCAGGTATGGAAAAATAGGGATCAAAATATCGATACTCTATCTCTAGGGAATCTTGGCAGGGCCCTATTGTGTTAACGGGATCATCAGCACTCATTTCTGTAGTGACGATTATCCAGATTTTAAACTGCTGATTACTATCAAGTTCTAACTCGTAAATCTTCTTTGGAGGGCAACTCGCAGTTTCTGGTGTCCAACCTTTGTGGTCCAATTCTTCACCGGGCCCACCATTTTCAGAATTGAGCTTATAGAGTTTTACACTATTCAATGCATACAACGTAATTGAAGGTTTCCAATCTTCTCGATCGTGTTGAATGTTGTCGCCGGATACCGGCCGTAGGCCCGTAAAATGCACCTTGAACGGATGATCAAAGGGCACATTGAGCTTACTACCCCACAATCGAAGATCCGGTACGATGTCCCACATAAATTCCCCGGGAAATCCTGCGGGGTCACCGATAGTATCTGGTTTCCTTATCGCGGTTATTTCGATCTTATTATTAGGTTCGGAACTCGTTCCATCATAATACGGCAGACAGTTAGGCAAACCGTGTACCGGTCTGGCCCTTACACTCATGGTGTGTGTGGCCATTTCCGTCTGATCATTGAGAACCCTGGCTGTGAAGGTGATCTCCTTTTCCTCGGGAATGGGC
>JANQEY010000045.1 GCA_028278125.1 bacterium
ATTAATATCATGTGGAGGTTCATCTATAATCTGTTGATCACTAAAATTTCCGAATCCATCAATATTCTCATACCAGGCAATCTGAAATACACCATTATTATCATTTGACGTGGAGAGTATATCAAAATCACCATCATTATCAATGTCAGCGCTATAGACAATTTTATAGCCGTTTGCGTCAAAGGTTAATGTATGTGATTCACCAAAATTTCCGGATCCATCAGTGTTTTCAAACCATACAATTTGATCAATATCATACCATAATCCACCGTTATAATAATATCCAGCAACGATGTCATAATCACCGTCACTATCTAAATCCGCCGAAAATGCAGATCTTGCTCCAAATGTATTGGAAACAATGTGTGGTGTATCAAAGCTACCCAATCCATCTGTATTTTCATACCAGGAAACTTTTGAATCTTCGAGCCAATATGACGAATAATAAGAGGAAGTATATATATCAATATCACCATCTCCATCGAAATCTGCGCAACCAAGAGAATTTACTCCAAAGCCTGCATTTGTAATAGCCTGCCCGGGGCCAAAGTCACCCAAACCATCCGTATTCTCAAACCAGGTTACTAAATCCGAAGAGGCAGCGATCACATCATTATCTCCGTCATCGTCAAGATCCCCACATGTAACAAATTTGGCATATTCTAATTCATTACTGATAATATTCTGCTGATCAAAACTTCCAGCTCCGTCTATATTTTCATACCAGGCAATTTTATCATCGCTCCTTGACGCAGATAAAACATCATAATCACCATCACCATCAAGGTCAGCGCTAATAACACATCGCGCCCTGTCTGCATAAATTGAAATAATATTCTGATTTGAGAACGTCCCTGTACCATCAACATTTTCAATCCAGCAGATTTTATCGTCGTCTTCGGAAGCGACCAGGAAATCGTTATCACCATCACCATCTATATCATTACTGAAGACTGATACCGGCTCAGAAATCTCAGGAATTAATGAATACGGTTGGCTAAAATCTCCAAGACCGTCCATATTTCGATATATATTTATGTTATCGATTGAGCGCCCCGCCCAATCGTGATCATGTGATGATGAGACTACATCCATATCACCGTCACCATCAAGATCCGAGCTAGTTACACAGGTCACGTTATATGGAGACATGCCTATAACCGAATTTGAGCCAAAATCACCGAGGCCATCTGTATTTTCATACCAATAGACATACCAATAGATGGTATTATCTACTTCAGAACCAGCGAGAACATCATTATCGCCATCACAATCAAGATCAGCACAAAACACTGATTTAACGCCTACCGCGTTTGCGTCAATTATCTCAGCCAGTTCGAAAGTTCCCAAACCGTCAATATTTTCATACCATTTGATGTCATCATCATAATTGGATGCAGAAACGACATCATTATCTCCATCCCCATCAAAATCTGTACTGAAGACTGACTGGGCACCGTCAGCACCAAAATAAACATCCTGCTCTAATCCAAAGGTTCCCAATCCATCCGTATTCTCATACCAGGCGATTTTGTCGTTATGTTCAATTGCCGCGATTACATCATAGTCATCGTCACCATCGATATCAGAACAGAATATCGACTGGACCCCATCCGCGTTTGTTGTTATAACCTGGTTAAGTTCAAAATTTCCATTTCCGTCTATATTTTCATACCATGAAATTTCATCACCTGCGGAAGCCGCAGAAATAACGTCGTTATCACCATCTCCATCAATGTCTACACTAAATACAGAACAGGCGCCATTTGCTTCGGTTGTAATAATCTGTTGGAATCCGAAGCTTCCTAATCCATCCAGATTCTCATACCAGGCAATCTTATCGTCATGATATGATGCGGAAAGAACGTCAATATCACCATCATCATCGAGATCAGCGCAAAATACCGCGTCAGCTCCATCTACTTCCTGTGAAATAGTAAGATGAAGACCAAAACCTAGTTGACCTCCAGAATTTCTCAGCCAGAAGATTTCATTATCTTCATATGACGCGGCAATAATATCAGGATTACCATTACCGTCCAGATCTGCTGATACTACCGACCTGATATCACGTAATTGACCGGTGATCAGGATTTCATCACTGAATGTCACTTGTGAAAACGAGGTATTAAAAGAGAAGGAGATAATCAGCAGTGATATTGCGAAGATGCTGAAGAGTTTGGCCTGGTATGTGAACATCATTCGTTCCCCCTTGAATGAACGATGGAAGTGCACCCAAGTTGTCTTTTAAAAAATTAAGAAACCCGACTCGCAAGTCAAGTCGGGCCACTCGATAGGTAATAATATATAAGGTTAGTGGCCCGGGTTGACTGGCAACCCGGGTGTCTCTTACCAATTTATTTCATCAGAACAACTTTCCTCATCTCATCCATCTTGCCATGAACATTGGCATGAATAAAATAAACGCCACTGGTCAGATTTGATCCGTCAAGAATAAAATTGTGATAACCCGCATTTAAAGGATTGTTAGCCAGGACAGCAACCTGCTGACCAAGCACGTTATAGACATTAATCCTCAGGAATGCTGACTCAGGCAGTCCAATATTTATTGTTGCTGTCGGATTAAAAGGATTCGGGTACGGATTTTCAACGATATAGTCCAAAGGTAAAGCTGATGATGATTCTTCAGAACTTAACTCGTCCATTTCGAAGAAGTTTGTAAGAATCCACCCATCACCGCCGGTCATGCCGGTAACAGTCGCTGCGCCGGGAACAGGCAGCTTTGTAAACTGGAAAATGTCATTGGCGTACGTCTCTCCAGCCCAGTAATCACCTACACATGCGATATAGGTGTATACACCTTCCGGGGCTCCCTGGGGAACCATCTGGTTAGGTGTAGTAAATATATCTATGCCAGCGGGAAGCGTTAAACCGTTAAACATGGATAGTGGTCCATATGGTGCTGTATTCGGCAGAACCAGACCAGTCCATATATCAAAAACCACCATATCACCTGATACGTTCTCAATGGATAAATCCCAATCGAAATTTCCACCTTCAGCATCTATCACTATTTCATCATCAAGGGGCGTTGCGTTAATAATCATTCCATGATCCGTCAATTCATTTCTTGACCAGTTAACACTATTACTGGCAAAAGAAGCGTTGACTACATCATTGTCACCATCCCCATCCAGGTCCGCGCTGGCTACTGATGCAGAAGCTCCCGATAAATACCGGGCGGGGCTGAAATTTCCCGCACCATCCAAGTTTTCATACCAGGAAGTACTGCTGGTGATTATATCATTATCGCCATCATTGTCCAAATCAATGCAGTAAAGAGAAATGGTGCCCGTAAAGGCATCTATGGGATGATCTGTTGTAAAATTCCCTTCTCCATCATTTTCCAGCCAGCCGAAGTTGTTATCGATTCCCCACTCGATATAATCTTCGCAGGAGTAGATAATATCGTTGTCACTATCGCCGTCAACGTCTCCACAACAAATGGCACTGTAATGTCTATCTGTTTCTACTCCACCAATAATTGTTGAAGCCTGATCGAATGTACCGGTTCCATCCATGTTTTCAGACCAGCGTATCGCGCTGAATAAATCTACCATTCCCTCTTCCCACAGCGCTCCTGCTGAAATGACATCGCTATCGCCATCACCATCAAGATCAGAGCAGAGAACCGAATGGACGCCAAAATTCGTGTGAATATAGTTCGAAGCGGAAAAATTGCCCAGGCCATCCATGTTTTCATACCAGCAAATGCTGCTGGAGTTCTCAGCTGCCGAAATAACATCTTCGTCACCATCTCCATCCAGATCAGTACTGTAAACCGATATTGCACCCATTGCAAAACGGGTTATTTCCCGTTGAGTACTGAAAGAACCAAGGCCATCAAAGTTTTCATACCAGGCGATTTTATTTTCACTACGGGAGGCTGAGAGAATATCATTATCTCCATCCCCGTCAATGTCAGAAGCAAAAATGGATATTATTCCCTCACCCTGGTCACTGACGGTCCGCTGGAGCGAGAAATCTCCATAACCATTGGTATTATCAAGCCATGAAATCCTGGGGAAAAACATGGATCCCACTACGATATCATTGTCTCCATCACCATCCATGTCAGAACAGCAAACAGAAACAGGATCATTAACTACCGGTATAATTCGATAGGGGTAACTGTATTCACCCTGCGCATTAAGGTTTTCAAACCAGACAAGGTCACCATAATTTTGTATTCCAGAAATAACGTCGATATCACCATCATTGTCCAAATCCGCGCAGGTAACAGCCATCACTTCGCCAGCAACCGCCGTTAATAAATGTTGATATCCGAAATTACCTGTACCGTTTATATTTTCATACCAGGAGACCTTATCATCTATTACAGATGTGGCGACAACATCGACATAGCCATCTAAATCGATATCCGCACAGTGAACACTTCTCGCACCGGCGACAATAAGAGTTACAATTCCTCCGAAAGAAAAATTGCCAAGCCCATTCATGTTTTCAAACCAGACTATCGCATTATCCAGCTGAAGGGAAGCAACTATATCATTATCACCATCATTGTCAATATCTACACAGTACACTGAATGAGCGCCATTGGCTTCGGTTGAGACTATTTGTTGGGCACCAAAATCACCCTGGCCATTTGTATTTTCATACCATGCTATTGTATCGTTATTATATGAGGTCGTAACAACATCAAAATCCTCATCTCCATCAATATCAACACTGAACACACATTTCAGACTATCTGCCTGGTTGTCAATTATCTGTTCGGGACCAAAAGTTCCCTCTCCATCAGTGTTTTCATACCAGACAGCTTCGTTGTCAATATCAGAAGCAGAAAGAACATCACTGTCTCCATCACCATCCAGGTCAGCACAAAAGACAAAGCAAGCGCCTTCAGCAGTTGTGGAAATGACTTGTTGCGGTCCAAAAGTACCAAGCCCATCCTCATTCTCATACCAGGCGATCATGTTACCGGCACGTGAAGCTGAAACAATATCCGGGTCACCATCACCATCGATATCATTACAAACTATTTCTTCTACGCTGTCAACCTCCGATGTGACAGTTTGCTGAAATTCAAAAGTGCCCGTCCCATTGATGTTTCTTAACCAGACAATCATACCTGATTCAAATGAAGCAGCGACTATATCGTTATCACTGTCACCATCAATGTCTACGCTATACACAGACCTTGGGTTAATGGTATTCTGATTCGTTACCACAAATTCTTCACTAAATGTGGTTTGGGCCGCAGAGGTATTTCCAAATAAGGCAACCAGCAACAAAGACAATAAAATACTTCTGCCGGTGTTATGGCGTATTATGGTTTTCATCCTCTCCCCCTTACCTTCTTTTTTAGTACTGCTGCCTTATGTGAAATCGTGTGCGAAAACATAGTTTTTAAAAGTGTCCCGTGTTGATTCGAAATCCCCATAATTCTCATCCATTGATGTCATCAATACTTATTCCTGGTATCTTCCATACTGGTAGACAATACACCCGTCAACCAATGCATCTGCCTGGATACATACTAACATATCAATAGTCGTCTGTGAATAGGAATTATTTATGTAGAGGATATTGGCAGCATTATTATTTATAAGCTGCCACAAAACCTGGATTGGTTGAGAAACTTCAATATTTCCTCTGCATGAACGACTTTGCCTCAAATTCCTATTGGAAGTCAATCCCTAAATATACGAAAGTATAAACCATATTTGTTAGTATTTTTTGAGAATTGATCAATTTTCTTAATTTAACAATATTTTTTATAAACGGGGTGATCACGCTCACTCATTAATAACTCTTTAAACGTGGTCATTTTTCAGGCAGCTTCCATTTTTTCAGGTACTTTGATCTGCAGGCAGATAAAATCCGATAAAAACTATAGCCGCGGCGAGGATAAAATTGAAGCTAGTAGCCTATAAATATATTAACGGAAAATTGGTTGAGAGTCAATCTGGTCTCCACCAGAGATTAATAATTATTTTGTCAAATCCGGGTCGATTTCCTCCTCCTTAACCATTAAGTGTAAGGTACAAATCCGGACGAAATCTCATTCCATCAATAAAACTTTCCTGATCCCGTCAGGGTGGCCCTGTTGGCTTTGACAACAGGGTCTATCTGTTTTTGACCCGGGTTGCGAGCCAACCCGGTCTACACGATGGAGATATAGTTCCGCTGTGTAGCTTGGGTTGTCTCGCAACCCAAGTTTTACCTTCTATTTCATCAAAACAACTTTCCCGATCTCATCCAGTTTGTCGTGAGCATTGGTATGGATAAAGTAAACCCCACTAGTCAGGTTTGATCCGTCGAGTAGAAAGCTGTGATATCCGGCAGTGACCTGGTTGTTTGCCAGAACATCCACCTGCTGTCCAAGGATGTTAAAGACATTTATTCTCAGGAATGATGGTTCAGGTAATCCGATATTTATTGTAGTTGTCGGGTTAAACGGGTTCGGAAACGGATTCTCAACTATATAATCTGACGGCAATGCTGATGTTGTTTCTTCAACATTCGTTTCATCCATTTCTAAGAAGTCTGTCAAAATCCAGCCATCGTTACTGGTCATATTGGTTTGAGCTACTGCCGCACCTTGTAATGGAAGCTTGGTAAACTGAAAGCTGTCCTCAGCGTAAATTTCACCGTTTTCAGAATCTCCAACACGGGCGATATAGGTGTATTCACCACTGGGAGCGAACCAGGGGACAACCTGGTTTGGTGAGGCTGCGATCTCTATACCTGGAGGAAGTGTTAAGCCGTTAAATATGGCAAGTGGTTCATAGGGAGATCCATCAGGGAGTATAAGACCTGTCCAGGCATCAAATACAACAATTTCATTTGATACGTTGTCAACATTTACATCCCAGCGGAAATTTCCCCCGCCAGGCTGAATTATCACCGGATCTTCCCAGGGAATTGCTACCAGGTTCAGTGGAGGTACATCCAGTTCATTTCGATACCAGGCGATTTTATCGTTATCAAAACTTGCAGACAAAACGTCAATACTACCGTTCCCATCTATATCGGCACTATAAACCGCTTTAACTCCGTCTGCAGCATCATCTATTACCTGTCGTTCGCTAAAAGTACCCAAACCATCTGTGTTTTCATACCAGGCAATCATATCAGACGTTTGATGGCTGATGATAACATCAATATCATTATCCAGATCCAAATCATCAATGTGGATAAAGCTATTAGAACCTCCCACTCCCTCATCAATAATCTGTTCTTCAGCAAAGCTGCCATTACCGTCGATATTTTCAAACCAGACGATCCTGGGCAGACGATTGCCCCAACCATCAATTTCGACTGCTGTTGATATTACATCGTTATCACCATCAAGATCTATGTCAGCACATATTGTATGGTAATGAATAAACGAACTATCGAAATAATTGCATGCTCCGAAATTTCCAGTCCCATTATTCGCATACCAGCCAAGAGCATGATAATGTATTATGTCCCCCCCCTCATCAACCCATACATCGTGAACAGACTTAAGAATGTCATTGTCATCATCGCCGTCAACATCTCCGACACCATAGGACCTGATATCAGCATCAAAAACAACACTCTGGGCGTTACTAAAATCCCCTAAACCATCCGTGTTTTCAAACAATAGAATATCATGATATTCCACTGGCCAAATCCAATATGATATATGTACCAAGACATCAATATCTCCATCTCCGTCCATGTCAGCTGTTTTTAAACCTCGGGGCCATGATAAAGATGAGGATAACATTGAGATAGGACCAAAATCACCCAGACCGTCTAAATTCTCGAACCAGGCGACTGTGTTTGAGCCAAAAGAAGAGAGGATATCTTTATCACCATCACCGTCGAGATCGACACCTGTAGCAAAATTAACGCTATCAGTCTCGTCTGTGATAAACTGAGGAGGTCCAAAAACACCGGTTCCATTATTCTCGAACCAGACTAAATCTTCTCTATAATAGGATGCTGCCAGGACATCGTTGTCCCCATCACCATCAAAATCGAAGCTAGAAACTGAACCTGCTCCATTCACATCCTCGGAGATGACAATTTCATCGCTAAAAGTTGTTTGTGAATAGGATACACCTGTATAGAGGATTATTAGCAGCATCGCTATTACAAAGCTGCAGAAGTATTTAGTGAAATATTTAACCTTCATTTGTCCGCCAAATTCAACAAGGTGGCCTTGTTTTCTTTAACAAGGATTTAATTCTACTATGAAACCCGATCAGCCAGCTGGCGGACCGGGCCACCCAATTATTTCATTAAAACAACTTTCCTTATCTCGTCCAGCTTGCCACTAACATTTGTATGTATAAAATATACCCCACTGGTCAGGTTTGAACCGTCGAGTATAAAACTGTGATAACCGGCAGTAACCTGGTTGTTCACGAGGACGTCTACCTGCTGACCAAGGATGTTAAAGACATTTATTTTCAGGAATGAAGATTCAGGCAGCCCGATATTGATAGTCGTGGTTGGATTAAACGGATTTGGATATGGGTTCTCAACGAAATAATCAGACGGCAAGGCTGATTCAGTTTCTTCAGCACTTGTTTCGTCTATCTCTAAAAAGTCTGTCAGAATCCAGCCGTCATTGCCGGTCATATTAGCTACAGCCGCACCGGGCAATGGCAGCTTGGTAAACAGGAAGCTGTCTTCGGCATACACTTCATCCGTTTCGAAATCCCCTACACGAGCGATATATGTATATATCCCATTTGGTGCCCAGGGTGGGACTAACTGGTTTGGTGAAGCGGCTATATCATATCCAGGTAGCAGTCCAAAACCGGTATAAACGTCGAGCGGTTCAAAAGTAGAACTATCCGGTAGAATTAATGCAGTCCAAGCATCGAATATCATTAAAAGATCGCCATCATTTTCAACAGACACATCCCAACGGAAATTTCCACCATCAGGTTCAATTATAACCGGATCTTCCCAGGGATTAGCTGTTACATCAAGACTTGCAACCGGTAATTCATTTCGGTACCAGGAGATTTTTGTACCAATAGAGGTAATTAAATCTAAGCTTCCATTTCCATCAATATAGGCAAAGGATATCCCGTTAACTGATGAACAAATATATGGCTCAAGACTGAAGGTACCTAATCCATCAGTGTTTTTATACCAGGCCAGTTGAGATCCAAATTGTCCAAAAATATTACCTGCAATGTCATTATCTCCATCATTATCAATATCGGAACTAACTATTCCTGAACCTCCCCAATACCCACCATCTATCTGTTCTCCTTCTCCGAAATCGCCGGCACCATCCTGATTTTCATACCACCAAATTCCATTGAGTTCAGGCAATCGCATAAAAAACATTGGAAAATATGATGCTATAACATCATTATCTCCATCTCCATCCAGATCAGCACTATATACTGCATTGGCACCAGCTAAACTGTTAGAATTAATGTAATTTCTAGGGCCAAAGGTCCCCAATCCATCAGTGTTCTCATACCAGCCAACTGCACTGTTATACTCTTCTTGCCACCATGGACCGACATATTCAAGATAATTGCCCGCAGCGAGAGCATCTAAATCACCATCACCATCCAGATCGACACTGAATACGGACATGGCGCCCCATAAGTCATCTATAAGTTGCCCTGTCCCGAAATCCCCTAAACCATCAGTATTCTCATACCAAACTATTGAATGATCCAGATAGGACGCCGACAAAACATCGCTGTCGCCATCGCCATCAATATCACTACAATAAACAGATTTCGCGCCTTCCGCGTCATAGGTGATGACCCTTTGTGACCATTGGTTGCCAAGACCATCCATATTTTCGTACCAGGCAATTTTATCGGCATCATAGGAGGCGGCTACAACATCAAAGTCGCCATCACCATCAATATCCGTGCTGAAAACACATCTGGCGCCAAAAGCTACATCGGAAATTATGCGCTGGTTGTTGAATGTTCCTAGCCCATCAACATTTTCATACCATACGATTTTATTGTCATTTGATAATGCGGATACAATATCTTCATCACCATCACCATCTAAATCTGCACAAAAAACAGAGGAGGCTCCATCTACTTCTGGTATTAATCTCTTCGGCTCACTAAAAAAACCTTGTCCATTTGTATTCTCAAACCAGTTTATCATATCAGTTCCATGCGAAAAGTCGGGATGATTTGATGAAGCAAGAACATCATTGTCACCATCACCGTCCAGATCATCGCTATAAACAAAATTTACTCCTGATATCTCAGAGCTTAAATATGAGATCGGGCCGAAATTACCGAAGCTATCTGTATTTTCAAACCAAGCAATAGTATTATCATCACTAGAGGCTGAAAGGACATCATTATCCCCATCACCATCAAGATCTGAGCTATATACCGAATTGGCACCTATAGCATCATCGTAAATTAGTTCTGCAAAAACAAAATCACCTAAACCATCTGAATTTGAATACCATACAATGCTACTATCATCTTCCAGGGCTGAAAGCACATCAAAATCTCCATCACCATTCAAATCTGCGCTGAATACTGACCGCGCCCCATCAGCATCTAGAGAAATAATCTGTTCTGTTCCGAAGGTTCCTAATCCATCAGTATTTTCAAACCAGACAATTTTATCATCTAGATCGCAAGCAGCCAACACATCATTGTCTCCATCTCCATCAAGGTCAGCACAAAAAACGGATTCAGCCCCATCGGCACTGGTTGATAGTACCTGGTGAAGCTCGAATACTCCATTTCCATCAACATTTTCGTACCAGGTTATTTCATCACCGTGATAAGCTGCAGAGACAACATCATTGTCCCCATCGCCATCAAGATCAGTACTAAAAACAAAACTGGCACCGTTTACATCGGATGCAATAACCTGTTGTGGTCCAAAGCTTCCATAACCATCCAGGTTTTCATACCAGGCGATTTTATCGTCATAATATGATGCAGAAAGAACATCGATATCACCATCGTTATCAATATCCACACAGAATACTGCTTCAGCCCCGTTTACTTCCTGGGAAATGGTAATATGAAGACCAAAATTTACTTGATCACCCGGGTTTCTTAACCAGAAAATCTCGTTATCACCGAACGATGCTGCAACAACATCTTTATCACCATCTCCATCCAGATCTGATGAAACTACACATCGTATATCATTCATCGGACCAGTCACACGGATTTCATCGCTGAATGTAGTTTGCGCGGATGTTGTATTTGCTGATGCAGAAATCAACAAAATCAGCAACAGGGATAAGTTGCTCAATGGTATGAAATGATTTTCGAACTTCATTCGTTCCCCCTTACATGAACGACAATATTCTCAAATCCTGCTGAAGGTTAATTCTAAATATACAAAATTATACAGCATATTTGTTAGTATTTGTTAAGAATTGACCAATTTTTTAAGATAACCAGGTTTATCGTATCTGGAGTGATACAACTCACTTATGAAGATTTTCCAGGTGTGGTATCCGTTATTCAGGCGGATTTTACCTTCTCCGACACTTTTATCTGCAGGCAGATAAAGAATCCGATAAATGCGATGGCTCCAGCGAGGATAAAGACCCAGCGGAAACCGTATACCTCCCAGATATAACCGGAGAGGACGGGTAACGACATGGCAACAACGTGGTCGATGGTTATTCCCATGGAGATGGTCGGCGTGATGTCTGCAGGATCTTCTGCAATTTTCTGCAGGTAGGTGGTTCGTGCCATTCGTAACGCGAAGAGGATGCTGTCGAGGATATAGGTTGCATACAGCATATACAACGCCCACGGCGCGGGGAATATATCTGTGGCGAAGGCATAGGTCAGGCAGATCATCAACAACAGGATTTCATCGATTGCGAGTACTTTCCGCTCACCAAACCAGTCGATCACTTCACCGAGTAGGGGACGGAATATCACACCCAACGTTGATGCGATAAAATACAGGAGCGCAATTGTCGAAACCGAAACATCATGGAGTGAAACAAGAACCCATGCACCAAAGGCAAGAAAAATCTGTTTTCGGATACCGAAAAGGGCACTGATGGCATAGAAGATTGAATATTTTTTCCTGAAGACTATTTTTCTCGATGGAGGATCACCCTGCCCGATGGACAACCGCATATAGAACAACCCGGCAACAAGACCGCACCCGGCAGCGATATAAAAGAACACGTCATACTTGTCACCGATCAGCTTTGCCAGCAGGAAAATTACGCCCACACCGATGATAGTCCCGAGGTTTCGTGCCCCGCCAAACTGGCCGAGACGTTTTCCCTCTCCCCCCTGTTTTGCCAGCTTTAGACCTATCGGTCCTTCCACGGCAAAGATGATATGATCACCCAGCGACCAGACAACTATCCAGACAACCAGCAGTGATATTCCCGGCGACAGGTATCCCAGCCCGAACGCTCCCAGTGCTGTTGCCAGCATCGCCAAAGCTGCCATCTGGGTTTCTCGGAGACGGGTTAATAATATTCCCGCGACAAACATCATTAAAAAGCCGGGAAGTTCGCGGGGAAATTCCAGCCAGCCTCGTCCTTCAGCACCAAGATTATGGACGTCCTGGAGGTAGTTATTGAGCGTAGCAACAAATATCCCGCCCGCTGCTCCAAAAAAGAGGGTAGCCAGCAGAGCTTTGATCAGCTCTGAGCGACCGTCTGCAGGTTTAATCTCCGACGGTTCAGGTAATGGTACTCTTGGACTGGGGACAGGGTCGTGCATAGGCTGTTAAAGTTTTAGATGCGATTTGTCTTCGATCCTGGATGTGAACAAGCCATATTCAAGCATATCAAGTATTGAATCTAGCCTGTTGGCGAACTTTGCTTTTACTTCCGGAAATTCGGCGCATTCACCAAGCATCATGTCGCACAGATGTGAATAAATAACCAGTGATTCGATGTTGAAGGCAATTGAAAGTGAATCGGGACCACGCAGCTGACCGTCCGCGATCATTTTATCCAAACGGTCGAGGATATCCGTAGGGAACATGCTCGATTCCAGAAACGATCCGTATTCCTCACCCTTCTCAAAAGTAGTCAACATCAGGAATCTAAGTAGAAGTGGATTATTGCCGATGATTTCATCGAGAATAATCACCATTTGACGGATATATTGACGCGGATCTTCAATCTCACCGATGGAATATTGCAGGGATCCGATCATTCCGACAATTTTATCCTCGACAACTTCCCTGAACAGCCTTTCCTTGTTTACAAAATGATGACGCACTACCGCCGCATCTACATCTGCACGTGCCGCAACAGCTTCCAGGCTTGAGCGTTCAAACCCGTTTAAAGCGAATTCTTCAAAAGCTGAAGTGAGTATTCGTGGACGTTCATCTGTCATTTGAAACCCCCGGATTTACTCTATTTGATAAGCAAAAGCACCTGATTTTGAACATACTGAGTAAACAGTGTAACCAGAACAAATGTTCCTGACAAGATGAGGGCGATAATTATCCGCTGTGATAAATCCTTTTCGGAAAGTATTCACAGAGCGTCATTGCGAATGAAATGCGGCAATCTCCTGTATGTTCACGAGATCGCTTCGTTCCTCGCGATGACGTTGTTGTCCTAATACCGAAAAGGTATTAAAAATAAACTGTCGCTCGTGCTGTCAGGCTATATAATCCAGGCGGGAACTGGCTTTCGTCATCGCCGAATGTCATCGCGCTAAAAATTGTCAGGTCGGCATTCTGGGCCAGACTGTAATCCAGTCGAGGATTGATGACATACCCTCCATCCAGTCCCCCGAAACCATATATACTGCCATTGAGCAGATCCGTTAGATCATGCCTCAAGCCCGCCATGAACATCACCTGGCTGACCGGTTCTCCAAAGAAGATGTTTTCTATCCAGTTCTCCAACGGATATGGTTTTTCGTCCTCACCCCGTCCGTTGTATTGACCCTCGAGGATGACATACAGTCCGTTTTCAAGTGTATAATCGATACCAGCAACAGCCCTGATAAAATCATCCTCTTCTTTCAAACTATCAAGCTGGCTGAAAGTGTTATAGTTGCCTTCAAACCAAGCGCCAAGCCCAAGCAGCTCACCACTGAATTCAAGACCGACAGCCCGGCGTCGCTGCTTTCTTATCAGGCCATCCTTGAAGACATTTACCGCTGTTGAATCGGTCACTTCATGGAGAGTCAGCGCAACGTCGTACCCTATAGCTGAAATATGTGTGCCGATACGGACAGCATAACCGGTAGTCTCAAGGTCATCATCCGGGGCAGCAATCAGGCTAAGCTGTCCCCCAATACCCCAGTAATAATCCAGCCTTATTGCCGTTACACCCTCTTTTTCGTAGGTCGGATCGAGAATGTTTTTCCGGTGAAAAAGATCGGTGGGATTGGAACTGTATGCCGGTCCCCAACTCAGTTGCTGCTTACCTGCACGGATGCGAAACGAATTCTTTTTCCAGGATAAATAAGCATTGTCAACATATATCCTGTTCGGATCAAAGGTTATGGTTGTGGGAACGTCAAACTGTTCCATCTGGTTAACTATTGATTTTGGAAGATATGGACGAACGTCGCGAGTGATCGGCCCGTGATATACCAGGAAATTGACATTTCCCTTAAACCGTAACTGGTCACTGCTTTTACCGGTGTCAAAATCCAGGCGTAGTTTTGACGCGTCTAGCATCGCCTCCTCAACTTCTTCCGTATAATCCACCTGGAAAGTGTGCTCGTAATAACCGTTGATTTGAATATCAGCGGCAAAAATGCAACCGCTGAACAATGCGATAATCATTAGAAAAACAGTCTTAATCGTATATCTCATCACTACCTCGAATTCCGTGTTGATTACAGGTAATTCTAATCCGACAGGGCTTCAATTGTGAATAACGATGCGCCAGGATCATCCCTGTAGGAAATTGACAGGTATTCCATAACTGTCCTTGATCCTTCACGGTTATTTACCATCTCCATCACCATGGCAGTCTTACGATCTTCTACCCTCTTATAATCACGGATATAGAGGGTTTTGATCAAACCATCTTCATCATAATATTCAATCAACCGGCTCATATGATCCTCCAGACTTGTCCAGACATAGAGGAATTCATACGAAGGACCACTTTCAGTGGGGACACATTTCAACTTGACACACTCAACACCCTCGACTTTATCTTTAAATAGAACTTCCGCGGTGTAGTCCTCGACCATATCACCCTGAGAAAGATCCTCATAAGAGAAATCTGAACCCATCGCGCTTTCTCTTCGTTTATGACCGGTAAAATGGCGGGTAACGTCACGCCTGTTCATGTAATACCAGATATTGTCCCCACCATCCCTGTGCAGGATCTTGTCACCCTTCACACGTGCTGGATTAGTATATTCCATCAAGGTCAAATCACCAAATTCATCAGTCCAGATATCCATCTCGAGCACGCGTTCACTTCCGCTGGATGTGGTAATCACCTGCCTCATGTTGCCAAATGAGTGCTGCACCTTTTCAGCTTTATCCATCCTCTCAAGCCACAGGTAGCCCTCATCTTCAGCGTAACTGAATTGAATAAGAACAAGAATCATTACCGTGTAAATAAGACTCTTTACGATAAGATTTATTGAATTATTAATCCGTTTCATTTTGAGCCTCACTGGTTTTATTACGTCCATAAAAAAGTCGTAAAACAGCCGGTAGCACAAATACCGATGTCACGAAACAGGCACCTACCCCCATGAATAACACCTGCCCGAAGCTTGCCATTCCCCGCATCTCGTAGAATGCTACACTGCCGAAACCAATCATGGTTGTCAGCGATGTCAGGAGTATTGCACGACCAACAAAACGAAAACTCTCGTATACCCGTTCGGTGCCCGTATCATTGACCTGGGTTTTAAAACGATGCAAAGCATGGACACCATCATCAATCCCGATACCGAGGATAATCGGCAATGCTATCAGGTTCATATAGTTGTACTTCATCCCGATAAGATACATCAAACCAAGCATCGCAAGTGCACCGGTGACCAGGGGGATCATCGCCAGCAATCCCGAAAGGCCACGGAAATGAAGAAGCAGCAATACTGCAATAACTGCCAGCGCCAGCCAGGCAGCACGTCCACCCTCCTCAAGCGTTTTGTCCATCATCAGGAGAAAAAGCCGTTCTGTTCCGGAAACATCAGGGTGAACTGATTCAGTCTGTTCGGCAAACCGTGTCAATTCCTTCTTATCATAAAGGTATTTCCGCGGGAATATATGCAGCAGGTATCCTTCTCCCTCTCTTGGAAGATGGGATTTCTTAATTACATCCGGGAGATCCTCAATACCAACAGGTGATGGATCCGCCATGCTGTAGACGTTTGTTGTTAATTTTTCACCCCATTTTTCAGCCACATCTTCCGCGCGGTAATTATCAACTCCCTTCCGTAACATCGTGGCTAAACCTGGCAGAATCGCTGTAGTGTCTGTGGTATTGGTTTCAGAATCGTACCCGGTCATCTGGTCAATCACCTTGACAATCCTGTCCAGCCCGGCTGTGTAGGCCAGGTTGCTCATCAGGTCGAGGTTATCCCACAACCGGTCGAGTTCGTCGGCAAGACGATCTGTGTCACCATCCTGCCATCCCGGCAAGGTTTGATGGAGAATATCCTGCCTCAGCTTTTTCAGGTGGGGAGTATATTCCAGGACTCGATTTTCTGATGGTATAAAATCACTGATAGCTACAACTTCGCCAACCGTACCCTTTTTCCTCAGCTTTTCTTTCAGCTCACGACTCTGTTCCACGCTTTCAGTTATCAACCAGGCTGAATGGTCGGACAAGCCAAACCTTTTGGGAACTTCCCGCTGGAGTTCAACTGATTTTAATCCCTCGGCTTCAAGTTCGAGAAAATCATATTCAAATTTTATCTGGAACATCGCCCAGGCTGATGCTGCGATAATTAATAATGCAACAGGTATAAAAATTCCCGGTTTTTTCCAACCGGCGAGTGCCACATTTCCAATCCAGTCATAAGACTGTGTTCCTGACCAACCAGCTTTCTCTTTTGCAGCTTTATTCCCAACCTCCTGAACTTTTTTCGCGATCCTTTTTGCCCGTCTTCGTTCATGAAGGACAAGAAGTGATGGAAGAGTTAGAAATATCGTAAGCAGGGTAAGAATAACACCTGAGCCGGAAGCAACTCCAAACTCGAATATCCCTTTCATCTGGGCGATCATCAGGGTAAAAAACGCGATCGACGTTGTAAGTCCACCGGTGATAACACCTGTTCCAGTGTCACTTAAAGTGATTTCCAACGCTTCTCGAACCTCCCTGCCATTGTTCATTTCCTCACCAAAGCGGGCTATCAGGTGAATGGAAAAATCTATTCCCAGTCCTAAAAGGATTAGCATAATCATGGCCGTAAAGAGGTTCAGGCTGCCAAACAGCAGGTACAACAATCCCAATGTCCAGATAATTCCCACCACCAGGGGGATAAGGGCAATGGCTGGCAAAGACCATGATTTAAAAGTGCGAGATAAGAGGATATAGATAAATATCAAAGCAGCAAGGGACAACAACTGGGTGTAGAATCCTACACTGTGCATTTCATCTTCGCCAATCTTGCCCATGCCGGTAAGGTTAGCCTGTACATCAGGATAAACCGGATTCAGCACATCAACCAGTTTTTGTACCTCATCAACAGTGATGAGTATTCCATTAAAATCCTCTGCGATATCAGCCACCGGCACACAGCTTATCAGCAGCATTTTGCGGTCAAGGGACAAATACCACGGTTCTCCCAGTGTAAATGCATCTACTGCTTCATCAATACTCGGGGCGTTCTTTCTGCCGGCAAGATTTGCGCTGAGAACCTCCAGCGACCTGGTCAGCCCAAGCAATCCTCGCGCAATCTCAGTCTCATCACGCTTCAGGTTGGATTCGCTCTCCGTATACTCCTTTTCGTAATCGTCATTCAAACCTTTGAAACTTCCCACCAGGGTTCTGTCGCTGTATATATCCAGGCTTCGTTTAAACAACCGGGATTTCATCATCAGGAAACCGTGATCGCGGATGTACTCCTCGGGAAGTTTTACCTGGATATTGTATAGCGATTCAAGTTTCTCCAGTTCGGGAACCAGGACTTCCGCCATCTCTACCATACTGCCACGTTCACCCTCAAGAACTATAACAATATTTGGTTCACCAAAACGAGCCTGAACTTCACGGTATGACTTGACTACAGGATGTTTCTCAGGTAACAGGTCTTTAAAGTTCAACCTCATTTCGAGATGGCTGGCCAGGCCGAGCATTACGATACTAATCAAAGAAACAATTAAAATAACCAGCCATGGACGATTAGCAGCGATATTGGCCAGTAGTCCAGCCCATGCTTTATTGGTTTTATTCATCTTTTCCCCCTAAACCGTGCAATATGAAGGATCGAGCTTCATTGATTAAAATGGAATTATTTAAACCTGAGTCGGACGGATATATTTCCGAAACCAGGAGGTAAAGGCTATCCAGCATTGTATGAATTATCCAGGTTGCAGCCTGTGGATCAACATCCCTGAATTCACCAGTTGATTTACCATATTCCACTATTTCAGCGAGCGCAGAGATAATGGAACTGAACTGTACCTGTTTAGACAGACTGCCAATAGCTGACAGGATCGATGGATCATCAAAAATGACACGGAAAACCGGATGTTCATTGCTGCACCTGAAATAAGTATCAAGGTAGAGATCAAGCATCTCTCGAGCGCTCATCCCTTCGGTTACTGACATACGATATTCTTCAACCATTTCATCAGCTATCTGGATTATCAGGTTACCGAAAAAATCACTTTTATCCCTGAAATGTTCATAAAAAGTACGCTTGGACATACCGGCCGCTTTGCAAATGTCCTCGATTGTTGTTTTCCTGAATCCAAATCGGACAAAAAGAGGTTCAGCCGAATCATACAAATGCGTTTTCTTCTGGTGAACCAGTTCAACTGGTTCCTCGCTATAACTCATTCCAACTCCACCCGCAGTTTAGAATTACCAGACAAAACAATTATACGAATAAACGATATTACATTATTCGTTTTCTCGAATATGTATCTCTTGTTATCTGATTGTCAATAGTCTCAATTGAAATATTATACGATGTGTTTATTATGATCATGTTCATTAACGATAGATCTGACTTAAATTATTAACTGTACTGGAAATTATTACTCTATAACTGACTCTCTTGGAGTGACTCCCTGTCTCTCATGCCTCTCTTCCTCCCATGCTCCGGGAGTCCTTTTAACTTATCTTTGATCCGACAAAATCTAAAACCAACTGGAGTAGAAGATGCCGAAAAAATGGACACCGGAAGACGAGGCTTATTTAGTAGCGAATTATGATAAAATCCCAATCGAGGAGCTTGCCCGTCAGTTTGGAGTTACCAAAAAGGCGGTAAGGGTAAAATACGGAAAACTTCGTGATCGTCCCGATTTTGAAACAATCGCCAAACACGCACCGGAGACGCCACCTGTTCCAGTAGCAGGAACACAACCTCGAGGTCCGCGTAAGTGGAGCGAGGACGATGAGCGTTACCTGCTGGCCAATTACAGCACCATGAGCCTGGAAGAACTGGCGCAGCACTTTGGTGTCACGAAAAAGGCAGTTCGTGTAAAATATGGCAAGATCAAGCATAAGGCTGCAGAGCTGGTTCCGGATAAGGGTGTCAGTGAAACAGAACAGTTACAGGTAGGCCCCCGACGCTGGACGGAAGAGGACGAAAACTACCTGATCAACAATTACGAAGAACTTGGACCGGATATCCTGGCGGAACATTTTGGCGTATCACGGAAGGCAGTCCGTGCGAAATATGGCAAAATCAAGGAAAAACGTCGTCCTGTCCTGCAGATTCCAAGAAGAGTAGCACCTCCTCTTAAGCCGCCAGAGGAGCTTCTTCCCAAGCGCGAGCCGGCAAAACCTTTGGTGAGTATGTCCATGCCGAGGCTCTTGAAAAAACCCGATGACAGGTCGAAGGAAATTGAAGGGACCAATCCAACTCACCTGATGGTTATGACAGAGGACGGTTGGACACAACTTGATATCCATAAAAAACGCTTAAGCCGCTAATATGGACACCGGGATTTCAGTAGTACTGGTTACAGCTCCACAGGGTGAAGCTGGGCAGAATATCGCCCGCACGCTAGTTGAAGAGGGATTCGCGGCGTGTGTAAACAGGATACCTGGAATCCAGTCGACATATACCTGGGAAGGTAAAATCTGTGATGATTCAGAAGAATTACTGGTAATAAAAACAGCTAGTGAAAATGTCGACAGGCTGATAAACAAAGTGAAAGAAATCCATCCCTACGATGTACCTGAAATTATTGCTCTGCCGGTATTTAAAGGTTCAGAGGATTACATAAAATGGGTATTAAACACAAAGGGAATCTGATAATTCCGTGACTCTGAACATTAATAATTTTTCTATTAAACTTAATCCCGGCTGTATCAGTCGGGATTTTTTTATTCATAAGGGTGGCCCAGTTGGCTTTAACAACTGGGTTCATTAAAAGTCTTTTTATAGTTAATGGATAGCACTTGCCTTTCAAACTCAATACTATAGACCCTGTCATCCCGCCCCTGAGGGACAGGGCCACACCCGTAAGCCGAGTTTCTTATAAAAAAATAATATCTATATAAGATTGCTGTGTTGGTGGGTAAAACGCCCACCGAGCTACACTACGTTCCGGTTCGTCGCTGCGCTTTGTTCACGGCTGTGCTTCGCACACCGCAAGCTTCGCTACGCTACGGTTCCTCGCAACGACACTTGTTTATACTTGGCGATAAAATATCTAAGTCAGGAATTACACTCTATGTCTATTCTATTCAGAGGATTTCTTCGATTTTTCAAACACCCAGAGGTCTGCCAACATTGTGGCCCGGCTTGGCGCGCAAGCCGGGTTTCTTATAAAAATCTAATTCCTTGCCTATTCCGTGGACTTTTTCGTTTTCTCAAAAACCCAGAGGTCTGCCAGCAGATAATTTGATACCATCCCTGCCCCAATACCCACCAGGTGACTTGTATACCTGAATAAATCAGAGTCGGGTAAAACCAGTAATACCAGCCAGCCAACGGCCAATGTCACACCAAAGGAACTGAAAAGAGTACTGCCATGATATTTAAGTAAACGTGACGGTATCCGTTGTGGTTCTGTTCCACGATCTTTCCAGGTCCAGGCAAAGTTCCAGGCAAAGTTATGAAGGATCGATATCTCAATAGCCAGTGCACGGGCAATAAAATCACCTATCTCCATCAAATCCCAGAAAAGGGCATAAAGCCCCATATTCACACCCACTCCAAGCAGGCCGACAGCCCCAAACTTACCCATACGGACAACTTCACCCTTTTCTGGTTTCTGGATGTTCACTTACCCTCCTCCTGGAAAAAAGCAGTGATCTCTTCATCCAGGTCTTTTATCTGGGATGTGGTGACAAAGATAAAATTTCCTCCCCCGTGTTTCACAACCAGTCCACCCTCATCCATCGGCTTGTATTCAATTCCGCACTTATCCAGCCAATCCATGAAACTGTCGCCATCAGCCAACTTCGACGGATCAAGCGCGAGTGAAACCATCCAGTGGACAACATTACGTGTTGTTGCGCTGTCAAGAAGCTGTTTATCTACTCTGTTTTGATGGGGATTACTCATCATATTTTAACTAAACTTTGTGGGTGGCCCTGTTGGCTTTGACAACAGGGTCTATTCTCACTGTGCGATTAAAGAACACAGATAGCGGGAAAGGTAAGAAATCAAAAGAGCAAATGCATTCGTCTTACATTAGAAATTTTTGGCGATTTTGATTTTGTTCAACTAATCATTAATTGACGTATTATTAATATATTTCGATTTTACTTACGATTTACTAACAGTTAATAGGTATATTTTAGTATATTTGTAGATCCTATTGAAATCATCTGTGTTTGAAAATAGTGATAGTGGGGCTTAGATGATGAAAAATTGTATGTTAAAAAATATCAACCGCATATGGTTGTTGTTCATAATGTCAACCTTCGCTTTCCTGGTATCTAGTTCTTACTCACAAGTAATCTTCAGCGAAGAAATACAGATTACACCTCCATCTGTTCACGGTATGAGATCAGTCATCAGCGCCGACCTTGATGGGGACGGTGATCTTGATTTAGTATCTGCAGCATATCAGGACAATAAAATCTTCTGGCTGGAAAAAGAAGATCTCGTATTGAACTTTGGATTCCATAAGACCATCTCAACTGATGTTTTAGGGGCTGAATCTGTTTTTTGCGCTGATCTGGATGGGGATGGTGACCTGGATGTTTTATCAGCATCACGTGCTGACGATAAGACAGCATGGTACGAAAATATTGACGGATTGGGCAATTTTGGACCACAGCAGGTTATTTCAACAGAGACCGATGGCGCATGTTCTGTTTTCAGTGCTGATCTTGATGGGGATGGGGATTACGATGTTCTCGCAGCGGCATATTATATTGATGAAGTATTATGGTTCGAAAATGCAGATGGACTGGGTAATTTTGAACTAGCTCAGGTTATTACCGGCGAAGCAGACGGCGTCGAATGTGTTATCTGTTCAGACCTTGACGGCGATGGGGATTTTGATGTTTTATCGGCATCAGAAAATGATGACAAAATTGCCTGGTATGAAAATACCGACGGGCTCGGAAGCTTTGGTAATCAACAGGTTATTACTCTACTTGAAAACGGGGCAAATTCGGTATTCAGTATTGACCTGGACGGTGATGAGGATAATGACGTTCTTACTGCCTCGAAGTTTGACAATGACATAGCGTGGTATGAAAACACAGATGGTCTGGGTACGTTTGAATTGGCTGAAACTATCAACACCTCTGCAGATGGAGTAATGTCGGTATTCAGTACTGATATAGACAATGATGGAGACAATGATGTTATTTCAGCATCTGAAGATGATAACACAATCGCGTGGTATGAAAACGTTAATGGATTGGGAACTTTTGGTCCCATTTCCCAATTAAGCACCAGGATAAAAGGCGCGAACTGGGTAACCAGTGCTGACCTGGATGGGGATGGAGATAATGACATTCTCTCTTCATCTCATAAAATCACTCAGGCCGGGCATACACATAGTCAAATTAATTTTTTTGGAAATATAAATGGTTCTGGCAATTTCGGTCCGCAAAGTATTCTTGTACCGGAATTTGACGATCCCAGTTCCGTTTACTGTTCAGATATAGATGGAGACGGTGACAATGATATTGTAGCCGCGGCAAGCAGAAGTAATACAATAACCTGGTTTGAAAATGTTGATGGAATAGGGGATTTCAGTGAACAGAATTTAATTGCCTACTCGGAAGATAACGTTAGATCTGTTTTCTGTTCCGACCTGGATGGAGATGAGGATCTAGATATCCTTTCAGCATCAATGGATGATGATAACATTTCATGGCATGAAAATGTGGATGGGGCAGGAAATTTTAACCTGGCGGAAAATATTGATGCAAACGCTGATGGAGCACATTCAGTTTTTAGTGCTGACCTGGATGGGGATGGTGACAATGATGTTCTTTCAGCATCCCATTTTGCAGGTGAGATACGCTGGTACGAAAACACTGATGGAGCAGGGAATTTTGACCTGGTAGAGATAATAGATCCCGACGCTTATGGAGCACAATCAGTTTACAGCGCTGACCTTGATGGAGATGGTGACAATGATGTTTTAGCTGCGGCATCCTTTTTTGATGATGAAATTTGGATGGGATTCAGTCAAGTAGCCTGGTATGAAAATACAGACGGTTTTGGAACTTTTGGTTCTCTATCGTATTTAAGTTCAGGTGTGGGACTTGCTAAGTCTGTTTGTAGTGATGACCTGGATGGAGATGGTGATAATGATGTTATAGTTGCATCTTCAAATGATCCAAGTGTATGGGGCGATATATCGCGAATCAGGTGGTTTGAGAACACCGATGGTGAAGGTGATTTCGGATTTGGACAAACAGTCACCACAAACTTAATCGGGCCAAGATCTGTACATTGTTCAGATTTAGATAATGATGGTGATATGGATATTCTGTCTGCATCAATAGATGATAAAATTGCCTGGTACGAAAATACCGATGGATTGGGAAGCTTTGGCACACAACAGGTTATCAGTGACAATGCCGAATGGGCTTATTCAGTATTCAGTGCTGATCTCGATGGAGACGGCGATATGGATGTTGTCTCTGCCTCTTCTGGGGATGATAAGGTTGCATGGTACAGAAATGATATGATTGCACTTGTTCCCGTTCCACCCCATCCCTTCAGTCTGCTTGAACCGGATAGCGGTAGTACCATGAATTCACATGAAGTATTACTCGAGTGGGAAGAATCATTTGATCCCAATAATGATTTAGCCTTTTATCGGATTTTTTTATCTGAAAGTCCTGATAATCTCCAAGAAAATTACCTGGACAGCACATTGTTAACCAGTTACACTTTTCAAGGTGAAGATAGTACCCAATACTGGTGGACAGTATCAGCGATAGATTCATCTGGTTATGAAACCTGGGCAGATCGAGTTTTCAGTTTTTACATCGAAATTCCCGCTCCAATGCCATTTAGCCTACTCAGCCCGGAAAACGAGAGTGTTATTTACTCAGCTTCAATTACCCTTGAATGGGAAGAAGCAACCGATCCCGATAATGACCTATCGGCCTACAGAGTATATATTTCAACTAATCCAGATAACCTTGAAGAATGTTATATCGATAGTACTACTTTGACAAACTTCACTTTCTTTGGTATGAATGGAAACCGGTACTGGTGGTCTGTTAAAGCCAGAGACGAGATGGGTAATGAAACATGGGCTAACGAGGTTTTCAATTTTACCATTGATATTAACGCCGTAAATAACTTGAACGACCAGAATCTACCTGACAGTTATGAACTGACATCTATATACCCAAATCCTTTTAATCCTGTAACAACGATAACAATCGGACTGCCAGAATCCAACTTCCTGCAGGTCAACGTGTTTAATGTTCTTGGACAACAAATTGATGTTTTATCCGACATGCAACATTCCGCGGGGTACCACAGTTTTACACTGGACGGATCAGCTCTATCGAGCGGGATTTATTTTGTTCGGGCAAATGTTCCTGGCAAACTGAATGAGATCAGGAAAGTTGTGTTGATGAAATAATCGGGTGGCCCGACTTGACTCGCAAGTCGGGTTTCTTAATCAAAATATACCTTGTCATCCCACCATTGCAGGACAGGGACATCGCTAGCGGTCTAACAAGATGTGGAAACTACAAGATTGCTTTGTTGGTGGGTAAAAACACCCACCGAGCTACACTTCGTTCCGGTTCGTCGCTACGCTTCCTCGCAACGACACCTCTTTTACTTTTACCGGTATAAAAGACGAAACCTGATCAGTTATACAGAAAAATAAAGGGCTGTTTTTACACAGCCCTTCAATATGTCTCTAATGCATAATTTTAAAAGGTATTTTTACCTGAGTGTACCCTCGTATTTTGCAGTCAGCTGCTTGATCTTGACATGTTCGTCAGTGTAGTCGGGAAGCAGCATCGGGGCGATACGACCGTCGCCGACACCGGCCTTTTCAACTTCATCGTTGTACTTGACGACATGATCAAGGTTCAGGGCACCGTCTTCGGCGTTATTCAGGGCATATTCACCGGCACTCTTGCCGGAAATACGACCGTAAACCATGATATCCAGCAGGCTGTTGCCCATCAAACGGTTCTCGCCGTGAGTTCCACCACCAACCTCTCCGGCAATAAACAGGCCGGGAACACATGTTGTGCTGTCTGACTTAAACTCAAGACCACCGTTCTGGTAATGCAAGGTCGGGTAAATCAACATCGGCTCTTTACCGATATCGATTCCGAAACGACTGAAGAGGATATGTTTACCGGGGAATTCCTTCTCCACGTAGCCCTCACCAAACATCACGTCGAGCATCGGGCTGTCCAGCCAGACACCGAACTTACCTGTCGGTGTGGGAACACCCTTACCTGTTTCGACACATTCACGGATGATACATGATGCTTCGATATCACGGGGTTC
Organism: bacterium; assembly: GCA_028278125.1. The sequence goes on from JANQEY010000045.1 coordinate 26,001, forward strand.
ACGTTCGAATACAAACTGGTTACCTTCAACATTCACAAGGTTGGCACCTGCACCGCGGAATTTTTCCGTGATCAGGATACCTTCAGCCTGTTCCGGGAATATCACACCGGTCGGATGGTACTGGATTGTATGCAGGAAACAAACCGGGACACCGGCACGGTAAGCGATGACAAATCCGTCACCGGTCGCGCCGTAGTGGTTCGTGGTCATAAAGTTCTGGACATGGAGACGGCCACTGCCGCCTGTTGCCATCACAACCGATTTGGCTTTGACAACACTATACTCGGCTGTTTCCATGTTGTAAAGAACCGCACCCGCGCAGTGACCCTTGTCGTTAAGGATCAGCTCAACAGCCGGGCTGAACTCAATAACTGTAATATCGTCTGTCCGGTTACGTGCCTCATCACGAACGGTACGCATCATTTCGGCACCGGTAATGTCAGCAGCGAAATGCATCCGTTTGCGGCATGTTCCACCACCATGCATGGTCTTCAGGGTACCATCCGGGTATTTACTGAAATTGGCGCCCAGGTCGAGCATCCATTTCATTACGTCCGGGGCTTCCTTGGTCAAAGTTTCAACCAGTTCGGGCTTGTTGGTGAAATGACCGCCACCCATCACGTCGAGGTAATGGTAATATGGTGAATCCTTCCAGCCTTTTGTCGCTGCCTGGATTCCACCTTCAGCCATCATCGTGTTGGCATCACCATGACGAAGTTTGGTGGCGATTATTACCTTCGCACCCTGTTCCTGTGCAAGGAGTGCGGCTGATGTTCCAGCGCCACCACCACCGATAACCAGTACGTCGGTTTCATATTCCGGGTTGGAAAGGTCAACCTTACCCGGTTCTACACGGCTTTTCGCTTCGAGAATGTCAACATACTCGTTGGCTATTCGGTAGCCCTTGTTCGGACCTACCTGCACCGGGCGACGTCCCTCTTCCTTCACATCCGGGTGGAAGGCTTTGAGGACTTTATCGCGGTCTTCAAGGCTTAATGCCGGGAATTCTTCGTTGTTCTTTTTCCTCTCGACACGTTCCGGCCTTGTCTCTTCTACTTTTTTTATTAACTGCTTAAGACTTTCGGGATATCCCATTTCAGGTTCCCCCTCTACTCGTCGTTAATACCAAATGATATTTTATCTTATAAAAGGACACCATTGTCCTTTATTTCAGCAATGCGTGATCGTTTTCCGGTTTCCAATCCTCGTCAGCAGCGTGAGGTTCACTTTCACGTGCTTTATAGAGCTCGATCAGTTTTTCGATCTCGGGTGTTTTGGTAGCTTCATCAAAGGGATCCATTGTCCCAAGTTTTTTCAGCTCTTCCATATTTTCGTTGTAATACCCGGACTGGATTGCTTCAACCTGCATATCGCAATGTTCGCTGTGAGGAGCAATAAATTTACCGCGGATACGTCGTACCATTTGTGCGATATGGTACTGTGCCATCTCACCCATGCAACGTGTGGCGCATAATCCGCACTGGATACAGTCAAAGGATATTTCAGCAGCTTTTTCCAGGTTACCCTGTTTGATAGCCGCGATATAATCCATTGTCTGTACGTCCATCGGGCAGACCTTGGTGCATGCATTACATGCCAGGCAGCGGAAAAGTTCAGGATATGCCTTGTATACCTCTTCAGCTTCACCCTTCAACTCATCCCAATTGAAGGTAGCACGATTAGCAGGGAAAAACGGGATCTGGGTCAGGTACATATTCGGCTCAACCACAGTCTGGCAGGCCAGCCCTACACGAATATGGTAATCACCGGGCAAACGGTAAACTGTAGCACATGCACCGCATACACCACCACGGCATCCCGCACCTCGGACATATTTGTATCCCGCGTATTCCAACGCCTTCATGATTGTTAAGGAATTCGGCACCTCATATTGTTTACCCATAATGAAGACAGGTATCATTTCCGCCTTAACTTCGGGTACCGTTTCCACTGTTGCAGTCTCGCTCATGCGAACCTCTTATGTTTAAATCTGGATTGTGCTATTTGAGCCTATTCTAAGCCGTGGCAAGAATCCCTTTTTCCTCAAGGAATGCCAACGCTTCTGGTGTATTTAAATCTAATTTGTTCACATCAACCGGTAATCCCAACGCCAACGCCAGTAATTGGCTGAAATAGAATGTCGGAAGACCGTTAATCCCTTCACTGCCATTAAGTGCGTCTTTCTGGCGACGTCCCACATTGTATTCACACAACGGGCAGCTTAATACAAGCGCGTCAGCACCGGCGTGTTCGGCTGATCCAATTATTGTCATGGTTGTCTGGGCAGCAGCTTCAGGATTGGAGATAATCTGGTATGAACCACAACACCGTTCAGATTCAGAAAATTCAGTGTACTCAGCACCGATAGCTTCCACAAATTCTTGGAATATCTTCACATTTTCCGGTGATTCAATTGTGATTTCCGTTGGACGTGTTAAAGTACAGCCGTAATATGGTGCAAACTTGACGCCTTCGAATGGATTTTTAATTGCATCACGAACCTTGTCCCAACCGATCTCATCCCGGATAAAGTTGAGCAGGTGAAGTACCTCCACCTCACCCTTATAATCGCTCTCTTCTTCCATGAAATTGTTCAGGGCATCCCGTTTTACTTCATCGTCACGCATCAGGTTGTTGGCACGGGCAAGGGTGTTGTAGCACATCGAACAAAGTGTAACAATTTTATCAAATCCCTGGTCATGGGCACGGATCAGGTCACGAACCGGAGCGAGGTAATGAACGAGATCATCATCCGCCAGTGAATAAACAGCCCCGCAACAGTTCCATTTTTCCAGCTCTACCATTTCCACGTCCAGGGCTTCCATGGCCTTGATTGCCGCTACTTCCAGGTTCTGGGCTTTGCTTTTAAGAGTGCATCCCGGGTAATAACCGATTTTCATGATTTTTCCTTATGCAGTATGTTTCCGAAACGCGCTGACCATAGCAATCTGTGGCATCTCTTCAACCAGTTCCGCTTCAATCTCGAACGGCTCAACAAAGTTCTCGTTGGAACGAAGCTGGATCAGGCGAATCGCCTCGATAATCTTGGGGATATCAAGACCACGGGGACAACGGACTTCGCAGACATGACAGGAAGCGCACATCCAGGCGAAATTGGCCTTCATCACCTGCTCCCGTTGGCCCAACTGTGCCAGGTGAATAACCCGTCTCGGGTTTAAATCCGTACTGGCATCCATGGGACAGACACCCGCACAGGTACCACACTGCATGCATTTTTTAACAGGTTCACCGCTGACCACGGCTACCTTTTCGATGAAATCCATATCAATGGTTTTATCCGACAGTGTAATCGGCATAGTAACCTCGCGCTTGGCGTGAGTGAAAATTCACAAGTAAAAAAATACGCCGGGATATACCGTACTAGTTGCAATACCTGAATTTTCCGGCGGAAAGGGTGAAGAATATAACAAACTTAAATCAATGTTTCAAGTAGCCTTTTTTCAATGAATTAGGGTTGCTTAACGGTTAGTTTGAATTAACTCGATCCTATCGTATTGCAAAGTCTAACTTTCGAAATCTTAGCATCAACGGACGAAAAGATACTCCCAGAGCAACAAGAGATTTAATAAGGAAATATTCCCAAAATATTAGTTAAAACAAAGTAAAATTCAGATTGATGTTGGATGAATTATCACCTGATAAACTTAAACTAACTCTGGAGCCTGAATATTTCTAAAAAAATGTTTTTACACTTCTTGAAATTGCCTCCGGAAATTTACAGTTTATTAGTCTTAGCAGTTTAAGATGCATCCCCATTTACACAATGACTGCCAACACTCAAACCTGAGGGGGTGAATTATGAGACGTTTTGCGCCAGTTGTTTCTTTCTTGATGGTTGTCCTTTTTACCTGCAATTTAAACCTTTTCGCCCAGGTAGAATTTACTGAACATGTGTTCGACAACGATTTTCCTTATGCAAAGTGTACCCTTGCTGAAGATTTTGACAGGGATGGAGATATCGATATTGTCGGGACTGCTTCCAACGGCCATGGATTTGCCTGGTGGGAACAGGATGGATTCCTCCAGTTTACCATGCATGAAATTGGTGAGGATCAATATCCTGCACCAATGGAAATTTATATTATTGATATGGACTACGATTCCGACCTGGATATTGTTAGTTCAAACTTGGTAAATGATGCAATCAGCTGGTGGGAGAATGACGGCAACATGTCATTCACTGAACGTTTCGTATTTGATGATCTTGCCGATCCGTATGGGATATTTGCCATTGACATTGATAGTGATTGTGACATTGATATTTTAGCATCATATAAATACGATAATTCAGTTTACTGGTTCGAGAACGATGGCGAATTTAATTTTACTAGCCACCTCATATGCGATAATTTCCCTTACGCAAATACGGTTTATGCTGTCGATCTCGACGGTGACTCAGACCAGGATATCCTGGGAACCGGTGGATGTTCCTATACACGCTGGTGGGAAAATGAGGGCAACCTGGAATTCACTGAAAACCTGGTAGCTGACAGCAGCGCCATGCATGCCCTTGATGTTACCGCGGCGGATATGGATGGTGACAGCGACCTTGATTTGTTGGTTGCATATGGTAATTGGCGTAATGTCCAGGTACTGGAAAATGACGATAATGAAAATTTCACCAGCCATACTCTGTTCACAGATAACAATTCTCATAATTTTGACTGTGAAATAGTTGCCAGGGACCTTGATCGCGATGGTGATGTAGACATTGTTGCCACATCACGTGAAAGTTCTGAGTTCCTATGGTGGGAAAACCTTGGTGAATTAGAGTTCGAACAACATACAATTGTTGAGGCTGAAGAAATATCCTACAGGTCATTCGTATCAGTCGCTGACCTTGATGGCGATGGTGACAATGACCTGATCACAAACCGTGAAACAATGGACGGTGACCATATAGTCTGGTGGGAAAGTAATGTCACTGATTTTTTGCCCCCCACACCGGCAGGATTAATCTCACCCACGGATAATGAAACTATTTACGGCGGAGAAGTAACACTTACATGGTCATCATCGATAGCCAATGACTCGCTCGGACCTACTGATGTAACATACCAGGTGGAATGGTCAATCTGGGAAGATTTCGGTTACTCATTCGATGCCTACGCAGGTGAAGATACAACCGTGACGATAGGTAATCTTGCAGATAACAATACCTACTTCTGGCGTGTTGTTACATATGACGAACGCGGAAATACAGTATTCTCAGAACAGTCCTGGTGTTTCCATATTGATCTGACCAACGACGTAAATAATCAAACAGAAGCTTTGCCAACATCTTTTAATGTCGCCACTTATCCGAATCCTTTCAATTCGGAACTCAGCATTGATGTTTCACTCCCTGTAAACCAGGATCTTTCTGTCGGTATATCAGATCTGCTGGGACGAGAACTGGAATCCTGGAATACGGGTTTACTAAATGCCGGAACTCACAGGTTTAACTGGACGGCGGACGATTATCCCGCGGGGATTTATTTTGTCAGGATAGTTGCGCAGGATTATAATTCAGTGCAGAAGGTATTGCTGTTGAAATAGAATTTTCCCCGAATTAATCCGCCCCTGGTGGATTGTGGGATTCTCGCGAATCCGGGGAAAAATCGACATCCATTTTGATATAAAAAATCCCGGATATTTGCCGGCTGGTGGACTATCCGGGCTACTCATGATCGGAGGTGATACCCTTTACTTAAAACAAAATCTTAAGATTCTGGTTAAAAGACGCCGCCAATAATATCCCCGTGCTTGCTTGGACGGACAAACTCAATTAGGGGGTGAATTATGAGACGCTTTTCACCTGTTTTATACCTCGTTTTATTTGTCCTTTTTTTTAGCTGTGCTACATCTAACGCCCAGGTAGAATTTACCAGCCATGTCATTGATTCCGATTTTCCCACAGCATTTTGCTCTATCGCTGAGGATTTCGACCGTGATGGTGATATTGATGTTGTTGGAACATCCTTCACTGATCAGACCATTGCCTGGTGGGAGAACGATGGTGAAATGGGCTTTACCAGGCACATGATTTACAACGAATCACCTTGTCCCTACGAAGTTTTCATCGTGGATTTGGACCTGGATGAGGATTTGGATCTAGTCTGTCCAATTCCAGGTTTCGACATGATTTACTGGATGGAAAACGATGGGGCTATGTCCTTCACTCAGCACACAGTTACGGATAGTATAGATGAACCGTTCGGAGTGTATGCGCTTGATTTTGATGATGATGGCGACATTGATATTATAAGTGCCGTATTCAATTCCAACGCAGTTTACTGGCATGAAAATGATGGTGCACAAAATTTTACCGACCACCTTGTTTCAGACCAGGTAATGTGGGCGAATTCGGTTTTTGCAGCAGATCTTGATAACGATGCTGACATGGATATTATAGCTTCCGGAAGATTATCTGAAACACTGTGGTGGGAAAATGACGGAAGTTTTAATTTTACTGAACGTGCTGTTTTCCCGGGATCTGATCATTCAAATGATGTTACTGCAGCTGACATGGATGGGGACGGAGACCTTGATATCCTGATGTCAGGCGCTGATTGGGACTATATCCAATGCTGGGAGAATAATAACAACGAATACATCCGTCATGATTTATGCAGCGATTACCACGAGAGTAGCGAAATTGTAGCGCGTGATCTTGATAGAGACGGTGATCTTGACGTGGTCGCGGTTTCCCGTCCAAGTACAAACTTTTACTGGTGGGAGAACCAGGGAAATCTTGAATTTGCGCAGCATACGATCTTTGCTGAAGATGAATGGTCATACAGGACATATGTTTCCGTCGCTGATTTTGATGGTGATGGTGACAATGATCTTGTTACTAATCGAGAGATTGATGCAGGAGACAATATTTTGTGGTGGGAAAGTAACCTGATGGAATACATTCCACCATCTCCGGCACAACTTGTCTCGCCAGTTTATGGTTCACAGGTTAACAGCCTCGAGGTTGAACTTGTCTGGAATACATCTGCAGTTAATGATTCTGCAGGTGAGAGCAACCTTACTTACCAGGCAGAATATTCCATCTGGGAAGATTTCAGTTTTTCATTTCAGGCAGATGCCGGAGAAGACACCTCCATAGTTATCGGAGATCTCCAGGAAAACAGGACATATTACTGGCGGGTAATCACATCGGATGATCTTGGTAATACGGTTCTATCCGAGGAGACATGGTGTTTCCATGTAGAATTGATAGATAATGTAGATAATCCGTTAAGTGCTCTACCTGCAACATTTTCGGTTTCAGCATATCCGAATCCTTTCAACTCAGAACTTAGTATTAATGTTTCTTTACCGGTGACACAAGATCTTTCTGTCAGTATTTCTGATCTGCTGGGCCGTGAACTGGAAGCCTGGAATACGGGCATACTCAATGCCGGAACTCACAAGTTTAACTGGACAGCTGACGATTATCCCGCGGGAATTTATTTTGTAAGGATAGTTGCGCAGGATTACAACACTGTAAACAAAGTGCTGTTGTTGAAGTAGTGTTAAGAAACCCGACTTGCGAGCCAAGTCGGGCCACCCGGAATATGTAGTTTTTTTCTAATGCCCTGTTAGGCTTGTCCGCCTTAGCTTTGGCGACGGCGGATTGTCTAACAGGGTTTTACTGTTTTTATATCGTATTCAACCGGTTGCTTTAAGAATCCTATATTACCGAGTTTTCAACTCCAATTCAGCTAAAAGTCTTTCTGCTTCCCTTTTATGGATCACGCGATAATGTGGATCATACATCTCGGAGTAGGTTTCGGAATGATGATATACCGGAATATTTTCTATAACAATTGCAGCAACTATCTCTTTTAATCTATCCTGCAGAGGAATTAGTTTATCGATCGATTTTTCTTCGGTCAAGTCGTTCAATGTCTTCATAAACAGCGTTGTATCAGGGGTAAATTCCAATGACCGAACCAGGCCATCTGCTATTAATCCTATATCCGCATCTTTTGCCAGGTAAGGACCCAGGTTCAGCCTGGTAAATTCACCAGGCAAGGGTTCAAACAGGTCGATATTTGCCTGCTGACCTTTCTCCATATTTCCCGTTTCATATGCGAGATAATTCATGAACATATCACGAGTACTGCCTATATGCCCCGGCCCCACACATCCCTGGTAAACAAGCTTGACTAAATCCTCAGCCTGCGTCCCGGGATATTTTTCAAGGTGGAAACTTATTATTTCACTGAGGGACTGCCCAGAAGCCATGCCAGCAAAAGGCAACAGCAAAATTAGAATTGCAGCTAAGAAACGCAGATGAGGAATAGATTTTTTCATCAAATGAATCTAAGATATAGATATTTGGATTGAATTAAAATCTGAATTTTAATTAGGAGCAGCCAGTACACCCCATCGGTATCCAACACTTACCCTGTGAGTGGCCCCGAGGTCGGAATGACCGACGAATGCATAATTGAGCGCAACAGGTCCCACATTCAATCCCGCGCCATAAGTAAAACGACGATCATCAACGCCCACACGAGCCGCAACAACCTTCTGGACACAATATTCCAACCCGGCATGGAACGATCCAAAATCAGGATCATCAATTGACTCAGTGCGGAACCGTCCTTCTATAACCGGCGTAATATCTGCCTTCAGACGGGGGATTTCGAGCTTATAAGCTGTACCCACGCGGACAGTCGGAACTATAGCTTCCTGACGTCCATTGTCCCAGACCAGGACTGTTGTTAAAGCGTCACGTAATTGAGCACCAACGACGAGGTTTCCAAACTCACGAGCATAACCGACATCGACACCCAGACCGAACGCGTCGCTCTCGTACAACCGCTTATATATCAACTTGGCATTAGCGCCGATAAAACCGTAGCTCTTTTGCATGGCGTAAGCGAACTGGAAAGCGTACTCAGAGGCACTGGCCTGGTCTATTACCCGTACACGGTTGTCCTGGCTCACTGGGCGACTTGGATCTTCAAGGATTGTTATGGGTATATCGTCAACACCCTGCCGGACAAGTCCTATTCCCAGCGCACGTCCACCTCCACGATTCATAACAAACGAGGCATGATCCACCTTGACTGCCGACTCAAAACGATCGGCGTGCATTAGTGATATCGCATTGGCTGATTTATTGAAAAGGAGCGCCGGATTGGCCATGATAGCCGATGGGCCCTGAGATATGGCGACACCAACTCCACCCATAGCCAGCAGACGAGCGTCCGATTGTCCGGAGATAAAATCACCGGCGTACTTGGCGCCAAAATCAAACTCGGCATGAACCGGCATCACAGCCAGTAAAATTGCTACAGATACCGAAAAGAATATTGTCGTGGTGAATCGTTTCATACTGATGCTCACTCTTGATCTCCTGCTATCGTTCCCAAAACCAGGATTCGAACGTGTCTCTGACAGGAATAATATACAGGAAAAACGGCTATCCTTCCATCAGAACACGCTTTAATCCGAACCTCCCGGCACAACGTTAACCGCCGGTCTCAACAAAACACTGATCAAGGTTCGTAAAACTGTTCTCCTGGATAAATAGCCGTAATTGTATTATAAAATATGAATTGAGGGTGTTTTTTGCAAGGTGGCGGGTGTTTTGTACTGATTTAATTGGAGACTCTTGGGTATGATTTACCGATTCTCTTCCTTTTTACTTGTTCTTCGGAATATTCCCTAGATAGTTTAATATAAACCTACTGGGGGGTATCATGAAGAATACTGTTTATAGAAGTCTTATAACTTGCTTCGCAATTCAAGCTTCACTTTTCTTTCATGCAGAACAAATAATAGCTCAAGAAGTACTTTTCAGCGATGAGATATTAGTTGCTGGTCATACCCATCGTCCCAGTTCGTTGTATTGTAAAGATCTTGATGGAGATGGTGACTACGATTTACTCTCAGCTTCTAAGGAAGACCACAAAATTGCATGGTATGAAAATTTAGATGGTCAAGGTAGTTTTGGAACACAGCAGGTTATATCTACTGATGCCAATTATGCTAACTCGGTATTCAGTGCGGATATTGATGGAGACGGAGATAATGATGTTATTTCTTGTTCGTCATCTGATGATAAAATCGCATGGTATGAGAACATAAATGGTTTTGGAACTTTTGGTCCTCAACAAATAATTTCTGAAAATACAGACTGTCCGCAATCCGTTTTCAGTGCCGATTTAGATGAAGATGGAGATTTTGATGTTCTTTCAGCATCTGTTTATGATAATAAGATTGCCTGGTATGAAAATTCCGATGGATTAGGCAATTTTGGTCCACAACGTTTGATCACCACCAACGCAATTGGTGCCAATTGTGTCTACAGTACGGATTTGGATGGAGATGGAGATAATGATGTTTTAGCAGCATCCATGTTTGACTATGAACTTTCTTGGTTTGAAAATATTGATGAACCTGGTTATTTCGGACCACAACAGATTATATCAAATGAATTAGCGGAGACATGGTCGATTTTTTGTGCTGACCTTGACGGCGACAATGATAAAGATGTGCTTGCCACATCTTATTGGGACAACAAACTAATATGGTTTGAGAATATTGATGGGGTAGGGACTATTGGCCCTGAACAGATCATTACCGAACATGCGCCGGAAGCCAGCAGTGTTTATAGTTTTGATTTTGATGGAGATGGTGATAATGATGTTCTTTCAGCCTCACTCTGGTACGAAAATTTGGATGGGTTTGGTAATTTTGGACCGCAACAAATTATAGCAGAAAGGATGGAAGGAGTTAATTTTGTCCTTAGCGCAGATTTTGATAATGATGGAGATCACGATATTGTCACAAAGGGTGGCGGGAACGACCGGATTGGCTGGTATAAAAATTTAGACGGGAATGGTAGTTTTGAATTAGAACAAATCATAACTATCGGGGCAAAGTATGTTAGGTCGGTCCATTACAATGATTTTGATGGCGATGGGGATTTAGATGTTTTATCTGGTTGCGGTCAGGGTGATAAGGTTAGTTGGCATAATAATTTCGATAGTAATGGGAGCTTTATTCCTGGACAGGCAATAAGTTCAAGTCCTGATAGAGCAACAGCTGTATATAGTTCAGACCTGGATGGTGACGGTGACTTTGACGCAATATCTACTTTTTGGTCTTTTTCAGAAGAGGATGACAGGATCGTCTGGTTTGACAATATTGATGGATCGGGTAACTTTAGTGAGGAACAGCTAATTTCATCAATCCCTGCTATAGGCGAAAGCATTTTCAGTACTGATTTGGATGGTGACGATGACAATGATATTCTTTTAGCCCTGCAAACACATAATGATCCTCTTGTCTGGTACGAAAACATTGATGGCCAGGGAACTTTTGGAGAACCGCAACAAATCGCTACGCTGATCAGAGGTCCAAATTGTGTTTATTGTGTTGATATTGATAGCGACGGAGACAATGATATTTTAACAGCATCAAATGATAATTCTATTTCATGGTTTGAAAACCTGTACGGTAACGGTAGTTTTAGTTTTGAGAGGATCATTTCGAATAACGCGTTATATGCTGAATCTGTTTTCAGTATCGATATTGATGGTGATGGAGATCTTGATGTTCTATCAGCATCACCTGGCGACAATAAAATAGCATGGTATGAGAATTTGGATGGAACTGGTAATTTTGGTATTGAACAAATCATTTCAAATAATGCAATAAGTGCCCATTCTGTATCCAGTGCAGATTTCGACTTAGATGGAGATAACGACGTTTTAGCATCTTTTGGCAATATCGGATGGTTTGAAAATATTGATGGATTGGGTAATTTTGGAGAAGTTCAATATGTAACAGATGTAGTACTAGGATATAAATCAGCCTATTCGGTCGACATTGATGGAGATAATGTTTTCGATATTTTAACAAGTTCTTACCATAATCATGTCGTAGTTTGGTTCCGGAACGAACTGATTAACAAAATTGATAGTGGTCAATTAGCATCAACTTATCCAAAATCTTTCCAGGTCAGTTCGGTGTACCCCAACCCTTTTAACCCAAAAACCACAATCGAAGTCGGACTGCCTGTTTCATCTTACCTTACTGTGAGTAT
>JANQEY010000053.1 GCA_028278125.1 bacterium
TGCTTGATGGTTCTGTTAGTATTCACATCATTGACATCAGTCGCGCAGGTACCTGAGCCGCCATTGATAGACAGTGCCGAACCCAGGACAATTGACGACCTCGTGAATATCGCGATTGAAAATCAGGCCGAATACAAAAAAGCATTATATGATGTGGATTTTTCCAAGTATGCCATCAGGGGTGCCTGGGGAGCTTTCTTGCCTCGCGCTGATGCAACCATTTCATATAACAATGCAAGGAACGACGTTGAATCTTATTCATTTGGCGGTGTTATCTATCCGGGTTCAAAAGAATGGAGCCACAGTAGTTCATGGGATATTAGACTATACGAAGATTTGTTCACAGGCGGATCGAGGTTTTTCAGGTTAAAAAGCTCCAGGCTTCAGCTCGAAAATACTGACCTGGCCAGGATTCGTACTCGTGATGAACTGGTCTATTACGTTAAGGAAGCGGTTTATTATTATCTCTCGTCAAAACGTAGCCTTGAATTGTCAAAAGAGATACTTGATCTGCGAAAAGAAAGCCACCGTTATGCTAAAACCCGTTATGAAAACGGAGATGTGATCGAGCTGGATGTAATCCAGGCGGAAATTGATGTTGGCAACGCGGAAAACAGTGTTCTTACAGCAAAACAAAACCTGGAAAATACCAGGGAATCCATTAACCTGGTAATTGGCGCAGATCTCGAAAGCAGGTTCCCAATCGATGCCGATCTTACCCCGGTATTACCTGAGTCTGATGTAACAGAACTGGTAAATAAGGCACTTACCTGGCGTTCTGATTTTAAAATTCTCAAGAATAATGAAGTTATCCAGGATCAGAACGTAAAGATCGCCAATGCGGCATTTCTCCCGACAGCAACATTAAGCGCGGGAATTTCCGGTTCCGATGAAGGAATGAAAGCTAATCGTTTCCGGGCGTTCCCCGATGATAACTCGAGGTACTATGGGGTTGGTGTTTCACTCGATCTGTTCAGCCAGTTCCAGAACAGTATTAACCGTCAGCAATATGTAATCGCGAAAAGAAAAGCAACCTGGGATCGTCACAGCTCAGAACTGCAGATAGATTCGGATATCAGGCGGCAATGGCGTGACCTTGAACGTCTGTATGATCAGATCCTTGTCCTGGATAAAAACCGCGAACTCGCCAGGCGTCAACTGGAGCTGGAGCAGGAACGTTACAGGTTGGGTGCGTCTTCACAGTTAAACCTGCGGAGTGCGCAGGTGACGTTTATAGAAGCAGAAAATGAACATATCTACAGGGTTTTGGAATATTTCACCACGCTTGCGTCCTTCGAGAGAGATCTCGGACGCCCGTTGGAGGAGGCTATACAGTGAGTAAGAAAAAGAATAAAAAGAAGATATGGATTATTATCGCTGTTGTAGTGGTTGTCGGAGGCTTAATCGCGGCAAACCTCCTGGTTAAACAAAAACCCAAGGGAACATGGGTAGATGTTACAACGGCGGAATTGGACAGCCTTGTGCAGACTGTTACGGCGTCCGGGAAAATCCAACCAGAGGTCGATGTGCACATATCGGCTGAGGTTTCCGGGAGAATATTATTTCTCGGTGCCAAGGAAGGCGATTTTGTTGAAAAAGGGAAGCTTCTTGTTCGTATCGATGACGAAAATTACCAGGCATCCCTGGAACAGAATAAATATGCCCTGGCAAGCGCGGAAGCATCCCTGGAGGAAGCAAAATCAAACCTGAAAAGAACTTCTGCCTTTCATGAAAGCAACCTGGCAAGTGATGCCGAACTGGAAGCAATGCAAGCGAGCGTGAAGCGGCTTGAAGCCGATGTAGACCGTGTCAGGGCGAACGTTAAGCAGGCTGAAGACTACCTCGAAAAAACAAGAATCTATACTCCCATTAGCGGAACGGTTATTTCCCTCGGTAAAGAGGTCGGGGAAATGGCTATCGGTGCTACTTTCTCGCAAGACGTCATCATGGTAGTATCTCAACTTGAAGCGATGGAAGTAAATGTAGAGGTTAATGAAAATGACGTTGTACTGATCGAAACCCAGGACCCGGTTTCGATTGAAATTTTCGCCATGCCGGATACATCGTTCCGTGGAATTGTAACCGAGATAGCACATTCAGGTATCATTCGTGGTATGGGAACGGCTGAAGAGGTTACAAACTTCGAGGTTAAGGTTGCGGTTCTTGACGATATCTCTGAAGTCCGCCCAGGAATGAGTGCCACGGTTGAAATCGAAACCGAACGCCGTGAAAACGCGATTGTTTTACCACAGGAAGCCGTTGCTGTTCGTTCTATGGAAGAGGAAAAAAAGGCGGAGGAAAGAGCCAGAAAATCTCAGAAAGGTAAAAAGAAGAACGAAAATAACGATGAAAACAATGGTAATAAGGACAAGGATGAGAAAGAGGAACTTGTCGAGGTAGTATATGTGGTGGAAAACGACACGGCTTGGGTAAGACAGGTTAAACTGGGCATCTATTCAGATACACATTTTGAAATAGTAGAGGGGATTTCCGAAGAGGAAGTTGTAATAACCGGACCCTTCAGGGCACTATCCCGTGAAATTAAAAGCGGCAGCAGAATTGAATATGATAAACCGGACATGGGTGAAGATGGTGAGAACGAAACTGAGGAAACTGAGTCCGAAGGCGAAGAAACTGTCGCTGCGGAGGAATCCGAATGAACCGACTAATAGAGCTGGAAAATATATCCAAGATATATGAGATCGGTAAAATCCAGGTACCGGCATTAAGGGAAATCAAGCTTGCAATCGATTCAGGTGAATACCTCGCGATTATGGGCCCCTCCGGTTCCGGCAAGTCAACGTTGATGAATATCATCGGATGCCTTGATACACCTACAACTGGGACTTATGACCTGGGTGGTGAGCGTGTTGACAACATGAGTGATAACCAGCTTGCCGATATCCGCAACAGGCGTATCGGATTTATTTTCCAGACCTTCAATCTTCTGCCGAGAGCCGATGCGTTTCATAATGTAGAATTACCTTTGATCTATGCCGGTGTATCCAGATCTACGCGGAAAGAACTGGCAACTGCAGCACTGGAACGTGTTGGACTGGCAGACAGGATGAACCATAAGCCGAATGAACTATCGGGTGGTCAGAGACAACGTGTCGCTGTGGCAAGGGCACTTGTCAACAATCCAAACCTTCTCCTCGCTGATGAACCGACCGGTAACCTGGACAGTAAAACCAGTTACGAAATAATGGAATTGTTCGGACAACTTCATGATGCCGGGAATACAATAGTCATAGTCACGCACGAGGAAGATATAGCAGCTTACGCGCACAGGGTGATCAGGCTTCTTGACGGCAACATCAGTTCAGACGATAAACAGGTGCCAAGAACAGGTGAAAATGGTGGTTTTGCCGGAAAACCGGTGGAAGCCGCTGAAGAAACAACTGCTGAATAAGCTATATTAATTAATGAAGCAGTCAGTTGAGTGTTTAATAATTAAATAAATCCTGCAGGTGTCGCATGAGTAAGTTTTACAGTATTTTTGAGGGTGTCACGATTGCCCGAAAAGCAATACTCGCCAACAAGACACGTGCATTGCTAACTACCCTCGGCATAGTGATCGGTGTTATCACCGTCTCCCTGATGATGATGATTATCCAGGGTTTAAATCAATCATTCACTCGCCAGTTGGCTGTTATTGGTACAAATACAGTTTATGTCGAACGTTATCCCTGGATCATAATGGATGACTGGTGGCGTTACCGAAACCGTCCTCGAATCACCGCCGACAATTTTGAAGAGGTAAAACGACATTCAAAACTTTCGAAAGCTGTGGGAGCATACACCTGGACAATCAGGCCGATAGCCTTCCGTGATAGAACAATTGAGCGTGTGGGGATTATTGGTGTTACCCCCGGTGCAGCGGAGGCGATCAACTGGGTTCCCGATGTCGGGAGATTTATCTCCCATGCGGATATGATGGCTACCAGGAAGATCTGTGTGATCGGGCCGGAGATCCGTGAACAGGTATTTTCTCCATACAACCCGATTGGTAGAAAATTACGAGTTGGACCACATAATTATACTGTCGTCGGAGTACTGGAGAAAAAGGGATCATCATTCGGTCAATCCAATGATAATAACGTTTTTATCCCTTTTACCACGCTCATGGTAAACTACGGTTCGAGACGTGATGTTACTATCACGGCAATGGCTGATGAAGGTGTTACTATTGAATCGTTAAAAGACGAATTAACATATCTGATGAGACGCGCACGCAACCTTGCTCCAAAGGAGGAGAACGATTTTACAATTAATGAACAGAGCGCGTTAACGGATTTTTATAAACGCATTACGGCGGGTGTATATGCCGCAGGATTAATTATCGGTGGAATTGCTTTACTGGTTGGCGGAATCGGTATTATGAACATTATGCTGGTTTCTGTCACGGAAAGGACCTGGGAGATTGGTATGAGGAAAGCCGTTGGCGCTCGAACCACTAATATTCTCTGGCAGTTCCTTGTGGAAGCGATGATAATATGTATGGTTGGTGGAGTTATCGGGATAATTATTGCCGCCCTGCTTGGACAGATAATTAATCAATCTTTGCCAACCCATCTGCCTGCCTGGCTTGCTGTTACCGCGATGGCATTTTCCGGAGTTGTGGGACTGGTATTCGGATTAGTCCCCGCCATGAGAGCTGCTCGGCTTGATCCTATAACTGCTTTAAGGCAGGAGTAATCTAATGAACTGGTCTGAATCAATTGTCATCTCTTTGACTAGTATCCTGAACCAGAAATTGAGAAGTTCGCTGACACTGCTGGGGATTGTTATCGGGGTAATAACAATCATCGCAACCATGAGTATCATCAAGGGACTTCAAAATATGATGGAAGAGGAGATGCAGGGATTATCGGCCGGTGTTTTCCAGGTGCAGCGATATGACGTCCAGATTGGTGATGGTGGTGATCGGCGGAGAAAGTTCAGGCCGAAGATTGGTATGCGGGAAGTGCGTGCAATTGAAGAAAATGTTCCACTTGCAGCAGTAATTGCCCCGGAAATATGGAAATGGGGCGGTGTTGTCAAGTTTGAAAATAAAGCTACTAATCCGAATGTCACCCTGTCCGGTGGAGTTCCGGGTTTTGCGATAAATAACGGCGTGGAAGTTGAAAATGGAAGATTTCTTACTGACCAGGATGTTCAGTTTGGACGTCATGTAACCGTGCTCGGATCAAAAGTTGCACAAAGACTATTTCCTTTCAGGGATCCAGTAGGTGAACAAGTATTTATCAATGGCCAGAGAGCTAAAGTTGTTGGAGTTCTAATTGAAGAAGGCTCGATGTTTGATGACTCATACGATACTTTCGCGCTGGTACCGTTAACGACCTTTATTAACTGGTGGGGAAGTGAACGCAGTTGGAATATTACAGTCAGGGTTCTTGACCCGGAAAAAATAGATGAGGCAATTGAGCAGGCTACTACAGCGCTTAGATCGGCTCGAGGTCTTAGGCCGGGTGAAGAGAACAATTTCGGCATCTGGCATTCGAACCAGTTGATAGACAGCTTCAACGAGATGACCGGCTGGATCCGTTTTGCAGCGTTCGGGATAGCTTCAATATCTCTCCTGGTTGCCGGTGTTGGTATTATGAATATTATGCTTGTCGTGGTGACCGAACGCACCAGGGAGATCGGTGTGAGAATGGCGCTAGGTGCTCGAAGAAGCAGCATACTCGGTCAATTCCTGGTTGAAGCGGTAGTCCTGACAATGATTGGAGCGTTAGCTGGAGTTGTTGTAGGCGTGGGAGCGGCAATGCTACTTGGACAGGCGGCAAACTTACCCGTTGCGGTACCGATATGGTCTATTGTGGTCGGATTGCTGTTCTGTACGGCTATCGGCCTGATCTTTGGAACATGGCCAGCCTGGAAAGCCAGCAGGCTAAATCCGATTGAAGCACTCAGGTATGAATAAACGGTAACAACAGTTGATGCGAGCTAAAAGCTCCACCTCACGTGATATATCCCGTCATCTCTCTCGACCAAAGCTTCGTCTGCATTAGGACAGGCAGCAGGGAAGTACCCGTCACCTACCAGTTCTTCACTTGTCAGCTCATCCAGGTCAAACAGCAAAACCCCGTCTAATCTATCCTGGTTAATACGTGTCACAAGAAGAAAACTGCCATTATTTCCAACAGAGGGATCTATTGCACGCCTGATTAGAGTATCCGGAGCGGGTTGCTGTAGATCGATTTTAATAATATTACTCAATGTACCGTCTGCCAGTTGAGATGCGTAAATCGAGTTACTGTTAGAATCCCAGGTGTAATCCAAACCAACGTTATCAGCCAGGGATTCAGTAGGTTGGGGATTTGCGGCCGTTACTACATAGAGCCGAAAACTGGATGTAAATGGCTGGTGAGTGTAGGCAACATTTGAACCACCCGGTGCACAGAGGGGATGGTGCCCCTCTTCAACGAGCAGTAATGATTCATCACTTACAGTATTGGTTGCTACTAACCTCTTTTCTTCGTCTTCAGTCACCAGTGTTTCAGAATCGGGGAACCATGATGGATTTCTATGATTACTCATGAACAATGACGCCTGGTAAGTATTAATATCGTAAATATATACCCCACCGTCTGTTCCAGGTGTACTGAAGGCTATTTTGTTTCCATCGGGCGATGGAGTATAATCGTGATTGTGGGAGCCATCCCAGATCTGGATTACCATCTCGGAATCGCCTGTCGAACTCAGATATATAGCCGGCAGCCCTAAATCGCTATGATCCGCAGATAGAAAATCTTCACCATTGGGCATCCAGACAGGACCAGTGGCATGAGAACGGGCAATTCGAATATCTATAACCGGATCATCTGGTTCTGTTCCTTTCTCACACCCTGGTAAACAAGTGATAAGTGTTATCATCATTAATACCAGCATTGAAAAACTAACTGATTTTCTAATATTGGTTAATCGAGCTGCCACGTGTTATCTCCAGTATTCAATGTCATATTCAAGATTTACCACCTGCCCTGCGGGAACGTTCACTAAAAACTTCGCTGTACGAGCGTCTTTTACCTCGTGCTGAATTCCAAAACCGTCAACATTTTCCGATGTTATTGTCCAGTCTCCAAACATTCTTTCCAGCACTTCAACAACTGTATCCTCTGAACCTGAATTACCTAGTACTACATTATAATGTTGTTTAGTTCCCCTGCCACCAACAGACTCCTCCTTCATCCTTATTCGCTCAGCAGAAATGTCGAATACCTGGGACATGGTTAAATCAAGCGGGGAACCAGCTGGTGTATCATCAATATTATCTTCACCGATCAATAAATATTTACCGTCGTCATCCTTCTTATAAATTCGGACTTTCCCGGAAGGTAACGGGCCGGTCTCATTTGCGTCGGTTACCAGGTCAAGATGTTTTGTTACCCTGTCATTAAAGATGGTGGCATCGTAAACATACCTCGTGCGCCACTCCAGGTTTTCTCCCTGTATAAACGGCAGCATTGTTTCATGGGAGTTATATAACATTCCCGGTTCATCTACAGTCCAGCGTCGGAGGTCGCCAAATTCGGAACTTTTTACCTTGCCGGCTGCACCGGGTTTTGGATTTATGCGGTCAACCTGGCGCTTGTCCCCTGCCAGGTGTATCTCGCCACCCACAAGTACCAGTTTATCGTATGGGAATGATATTCCGCAATCGTTCTCGAGGATTGTCTGTCCTGTAAGAGACGCCTTTTTGTTATATAGAAGTACCCTGTAATCAGCGCTCCAGTTCAGGTCTCCAACCATATATGTGATGTTTAAAGTTGTTTTCCTGTCTTTGTTTGATTTATAAGACCAGCGTATGGAAGGCTCAGTCACCAGGTGACCGGGAAGTTGAGCGAAATATGGATCGATCACACTGGCCATGTCGATCATATGGATAATACCGGGGAACGCATCCGGTTCAACGAACAGGTATAGAGAAGTTGTTCTGTGCAAGATACCGGTTAATACCGAATCCCCCAGATCTAATTCTACATAATCTCCAACCAGGGATTGCCAGTAATTGTCTTCATCAACCTGTTCATACGCAAAAGCGACCGAACGTGTTTCAACACCTTTTGCCGGTTTTTCAACTTCGAGGATTATCGTACTGCCGTATGTGCTTTCGGGGAGCATCGGGAGTAAGATTTCTCCTTCACCACTGGTAATTTCGACTGTTCTTGTTTCCCGGATTTCGGCAAATCCCCTGGAATAGAGAACAATTTCCCTGCTGTCCGCAGGATCGGGACGCAATGAGAAACTGGAAGGAACAAAGGTGAATAACAACAGCACAAAAATGAAGAGTACCGCAATGTTTTTAACGTTAATAGTATACTTCAAGGAAACTCCCTTCGAAGACTGCCACATGGAATCAAGGTGTTATTTATTGGCATATTTCTGGAGCAAACTCTTGATCCGCATTCTCTCCAGGCTCCTGGGTTTCAATTCCAGGAATTTTGAAAACGCTGCCACCATCTCCTGGTAATTCTCAGTTTCAAAATAAATCTCTCCAAGGGTCAGGTATGCCGGCGGATAGGTGGGATTGGTGACAAGGCAATCCTGGAGAACATTTTGAGCGTCTTGAAAACGTCTCAGTTCAATGTAAGCGTCAGCAATCGTAACTTTTGCTTCAGGAAAATCAGGTTCCAGGTCAAGCGCTTTATTCCCCAGCTCCAGCGCAGCTTCAGCGTTTTTCCTGTCCAACTCGAGGATCGCAAGGTTATGGAAAGCCTCGGCGTAATCGTTCTTCCAGTACAAGGCATTTCGGTATTCGGTCTCCGCGCCTGCTATGTCACCCATGGCCTTTAGGATTAAACCAAGTGAATTGTGTGCTCGGTGATATGATGGTTTTATAGAGATCGATTCCCGGGCAGCATCTTCAGCCAGGGAGAGCATATCCGCATCGAGAAACGCCAGGGAAATATTGTTATGGGTATCGGAATCACGCCAGTTAAGATCCAATGATTTCGAATACAAGGTAATCGCACTGTCCACATTACCCTTATGGTGGTGTTGAATTAAACCAAGATTATTCCAGGCCTGTGAAGAAAGGGGATCAATAGAGATAACCTTGTCAAACATCGAATGTGCTCTATCGATTTTCTTGGAATAATAATAGATCAATCCAAGGTTGTTGTAGGTTTCAACGGAAAGACTGTCAATCTTTAATCCCGCTTCACAAATTTTAACTGCTTCGTCAAACTTGTCGCGTTCGTAGAGAACTCTTCCAAGGTTGCTGTAAGTCTCAATTATGTCCGGACGTACTTTAATTGAATGTCGATAAGCATCTTCTGCCTCTTCCCATTTTCCCAATTCCTGCAGGGTGCGGCCAAGGTTATAGGATACTCCTGCAAGGCTGCTGTCAATACTTAAAGACTCACGGAATGAGTTTAGCGCTTCCTCCATCCTGTTCATCTGGTAATATGAAAGACCAAGATCGTACCATGCTATTGCGTATTTGGGATCAAGCTTTAAAACAGTTTTAAATGATTCAACTGCAGCCGGGAACGAATCCTTTTCGTATTGGCACAATCCTAAATTATAATGTGCTTCGGTCAGTTTTGGATTCATCTTTATTGCGCTTCTGAGCTGACGGGCTGCAAGCTCCTTCTGATCACGCAACAAGAGAACTAAACCATAATTATTAAGGATGGATGCGTCATTCGGCCGGTATCGAATCGCGTTCCTGTACGCTTCAG